>CAZSUQ010000123.1:0-10389 GCA_964609935.1 uncultured Thermodesulfobacteriota bacterium
GAGCAATGGTCGCGTGGCAAAAACCAGCTCTTTTTCAAAAGCCCCAACACCGGAAATCATCAGATACTCGCCATCTTCCCATATTTCATTTCCGTTTTTGTCCATATAACGAATGGCGTCATCCCACTGTTCATCAGACTCATAAGCCACAGCGTCAATCATCTGGACCATCTGGCCGAAAACAGCGCCGACATTCCTGGCGCCTTCCTGAATCATAAAGATTCCGGTCTCATCTTTTGTGGCCAGAAAATCAGGATATACAGGGTCTGTAAGGATGATGTGAATAAAATCCCTAAGGCTATGTACAAAGGCGATAACCATGTCAAGGTCGCCTTGGTCAAAGCCGGCAAGGTCGATATTTTCAAGACTTGACGCGTCAATAGGAGGCGCTGTGAGAAGAATGGGATTGAAGTCAAGATCAAGAGCAAAAAGAAGGTTGAAAACCGCGGCGTAACCATTGGAAACCGAATTCATGAAATAGGCGTCAGCTCTATCATTTTCACCGGTAAAGCTTGGCTGAAAAAGAATATCCAGAATTGAAAAACTATATTTGGGTATCATCATAGTCCAATCCGGAGATTCTATAATGTTTTCCAGATTGGTAAGCATCTCATCTATTATTTTGTAAAAAAGTTCATCAACCAACCCCTGCAGGTCTTGCCCTACATGTAAAAAACATTGGGTAAGACCCAGGTCGCAATTATCAACAGCGTTAAAGCATTCGATACACAGGCCGGGGTAGATATACACGCAGAATACCGAGCACTCGCTTGCCCCCCATCCCGATGACCCGGAGAGCGTGGCCGTGGCCTGCAGGCTCCTTATGCAGGCAGGCTGTGAAATCAGGCATACCATCGTGACCATGAGTCCGCTCGGGGTGGAGGACGATTACGCCGGAAGCAGGGAGGGAGGCGGCGGCTTATCGTTGCAGGAGAAGAAGGTGGAGATCCGCCGAAGGGAACAGGTCCGGGCCGCGGAGGCTTTCGGCCTGCCAAGGGACAGGCTCACCTTTCTCGGCCTCCGGGAAGAAGAAGGCGCCCGTCTCCACGATCCGGAAAACAGGCGGAAGATTTTTGAACACATTGAATCCGTGGCGCCGGATATGGTCATGCTGCCCGTGGGCAGGGACACGAACCGGACGCACGCCCTGGTTTTTGAGATCTTCCGTGAATGCGCCAGGGAACTGGCGGTCAAGCTCAAAAGGCCCATGATCGGGCTTTACAACGAGGACCCCAAGACAACAGAGATCCGGCCGGACCTGTTCGTTCTCTTCGGAGAGGAAAGCGCCCGATGGAAGAGCACATTGCTCAAGGCTCACGACTCCCAGGAGCAGAGGAATATCCGCACCCGCGGCATGGGCTTTGCCGAACGGATTCTTCACATGAACCGAATGGGTTGCCATCGCTATCTTGAATCCTTCGAAAAGGAAGAGAGGTCCAATAGGTATGCCGAGGTCTTTGAAGTCGAGCTGTTTGATTCTTATGAGCAAACCCCACCCACAGGTCCGGGATGAACCTGCTTGACTGCATGATCCTGTCCCGTAATATGGAAATTCATCAACCCCACGCAAACAAATAAAGAAGAAGGAAAGGGAATGGATCTTTACAAGGAAATCAAAGAGATGATCGTAAAGGCCCTGGCCATCGAGGAGGAGGAAGTCCAACCAGAGGCACACCTCCAGGACGATCTCGGGGCGGACTCCCTGGCCATCCTGAATCTGGCCGAGGCCATTGGTGAACGATACGGGATCGAGATCGAAGGCGATGACATCTTGGACGCCGAGAACATGAACGGCATCGTGGCCTTCGTGGAGGCAAAGATCCCGTCGGGAACATAAATACAAAACCCGGAGGGTGTCAGGCATGGAATACGAACGAATCGTCAAGGGCCCCCTTGAGGAGCAGCCCTTTAAGCCCAATCTCACGGATTACCCCGTGATGCGAGAGTCGTTTGCCTGGGAAGAGCTCGCCAAGGAGCTGGACTGGTTTGACGACGAGCATATCAACATCGCCCACGTGGCGGTCGATGCACACCTGAAAACGGACCGCAGAAACAAGAGGGCCCTGATCTGGGAGAGCAAGAAGGGTGAAGTGGAGGAGTACACCTTTGAAGACATGGCCCGAGAGAGCAACAAGTTCGCCAATGTCCTGGTGAACGAAACGGGTTTTCAGAAAGGGGACCGCGTCTTCTTCTTTCTGGAAAGGACGCCCGAGATCTTCTTCGGCATTCTCGGAACGCTCAAGGCCGGCGGCGTCATCGGCCCGCTCTTCTCCGCCTTTGGCCCTGATGCTGTGAAGGACCGCATGGAGGACAGCAGGGCAAAGGTTCTGGTTACGAGCCCCGCCCTGAAGAAGAAGGTCGCCGGGATCCTCCCCGAGCTCCCTGCCCTTGAAAAGATCATCCTGGTGAACAGGGGGAAGACGCCGGGCGATTCGGGCGACCTCTCCTATGAAGAGGCCATGGCATCGGCCTCGGACTCCTTTGATGTGGTGAAAACCCACAAGGAGGATTACGCCATCATGCACTACACCTCGGGCACCACCGGAAAGCCCAAGGGTGCGGTCCATGTACATGCAGCGGTTCAGGGGCATTACGCCACGGCAAAATATGTCCTGGACCTGCAGGCCGATGACATCTACTGGTGCACCGCAGACCCCGGGTGGGTCACGGGCACCTCGTACGGAATGTTCGGCCCCTGGTCGAACGGGATCACCCAGGTGGTCTACGAAGGGGGCTTCAGCACCAAGCAATGGTACCGCTTTCTTGAGCAGTGGAAGGTCACGGTCTGGTACACCGCACCCACAGCCATCCGGATGCTCATGAAGTCCGGGGACGAACTGCCCGGGAAGTACAATTTCGACTCCCTCCGGTACATGTGCAGCGTGGGCGAACCGCTGAACCCCGAGGCGGTCGTGTGGGGCGGAAAGATCTTTGGAAAGCCCTTTCACGACAACTGGTGGCAGACCGAGACCGGGTCCATCATGATCGCCAACTACCCGGTCCAGGACGTGAAGCCCGGCTCCATGGGCAGGCCCTTCCCCGGGATCCAGCCAGGGATCCTGGACGACGAGTTCAATGAGCTCCCGCCCGGCAAGGAGGGGAACCTGGCACTGAGGGCCGGCTGGCCCTCCATGTTCCGCACCTACTGGGAGAAGGAGGACCTGTATCAATCCCGGTTCAAGAACGGCTGGTACATCACCGGGGACAAGGCCAAGAAGGATGAAGAAAACTACTTCTGGTTCGTGGGGCGAGCCGATGACGTGATCAACACGGCCGGTCACCTGGTGGGCCCTTTTGAAGTGGAGTCGGTCCTCATCGAGCACCCGGCCGTGGCGGAAGCAGGGGTTATCGGCAAGCCGGACCCCATCGCCATGGAGGTGATCAAGGCCTTTGTCTCCCTGAAGGAGGGGAACGAGCCGTCCGAGGAGCTGCGGCAGGATATTCAGCGTTTTGTCATGAAGCGCCTGTCCAGCGCGGCCTCTCCGCGCGAGATCGATTTTCTCCCGTCCTTGCCCAAGACCCGGAGCGGGAAGATCATGCGGCGCCTGCTCAAGGCCAAGGAACTGGGCCTGCCGCTGGGGGACACGTCAACCCTGGAAGACGACTAGCGGGATGGAGGACCCATGCCGAATCCGAGCGAATTCTTCGACCTGAATGACTTTGATCACAAATCGATCTTCATCGAGGAAGAGGAGGTCTGGACGGTGCTCAACCGCCTGAAGGATTACCTTGCCTCCTTCTTTCAAGATTCCTGGCCCCTGTCCGGGATCAGCGGGCTGATCAGCAAGACCGTGGTGATCCACGAGGACAGGGTCATGGAAGACCTGGAGGTCCGGCCCACCGGCCCCAAGGGTACGCTCCAGGCCTACATGAACAACGAGGTCCTGGAGGGCGCGGCCATCGTCATGCCGGGGGCTTTCCTCGACGACGACAGGGTCATCCTGGGGCCGGGCTCCATGGTGGAGTCCGGGGCCCTGGTCAAGGGGCCAACGGTGATCGGGAAGGGTTCGGAGGTCCGCCAGGGAGCCTACATGCGCGGTGACTGCCTCGTGGGGGACGGATGCGTGGTGGGGCATACCACGGAGATCAAGGGCTCCATCATGATCGACGGAGCAAAGGCCGGACACTTCGCCTACATCGGTGACAGCATTCTCGGCAGGAACGTGAACCTGGGCGCAGGAACCAAGCTGGCCAACCTGAAGATGATCGCCGGGTCGGTTGTGATCAGGCGGGGAAAGACGCGCTACGATACGGGAAGGCGAAAGATCGGTGCCATCCTCGGCGACAGGACCGAGACCGGGTGCAACTCGGTCACCTCCCCCGGCACGATCATGGGGAAGAAGTCGATTGTGTACCCGGCCCTCACCGTGCCTTCGGGGTATTACCCCGGACGGGCCGTCTTCACCCCTCCCAGGGGATCGGTGAGGGTCAACGGCCGGGCGCCTTGAACTATTCAAGTGCCGTGATCAGGCCGCCGTCGCGCGCGATCCAGTAGAGGATCAGGTAGTCCACACCCGGCATCAGGTTGTTCCCGAACCCGCCCGATTCGATGCCGAATGGACCCCCGTTCCACCAGTAACCGTCCACCACGCTCTCCAGCATCCCGTGACCGGTGAGCCCCTGCTGACGACCGGCATTCCACTCCCAGTCCAGCTTCCAGGGGAGCGACGGAAAGGGGCTCATCACGTAGTCGGCCCGGATCCGGTGGTCCACCGGGTAGGCGTGCTTTGGGAACGGAAATGAGCGAAGCCCCCAGAGGGCCTCCTGCTCGGCCTCTAGGAGCTCGGCCGGGCCTTCCGGCACACCGAGCGCCGCCGCCTTTGCAGCGTGAAGGGGATGATCCAGGGTGCGCAGCACCTTCCAGGCCTCACCTGCCGCCTGCCGCCACCTTTCATAGAGTTCCGCATCTCCGCTCCGGGCAAGGGTCCACTCAATGGCCAGGTTCGTGGCAAGGGTGAGGTGGTTCCCGCTCCAGTCACTGATCCCGAACAGGAGGATGGGACCGCCCCCCAGATCCGCATACAGTTCGAGAAGAGGATCGTGAAGCCATTCAAGGCCTGCTGCGATGAGGGCCGCATCATCGTTCGTGATCCCGGCGAGCAGCTTGGCCACCCCCGGGTTCACGCTGGGAAGGGGGAGGAGCACATCGCCGGCCCCGCACTCGGGCGGCCGCTCATCCAGGAACTCGCACAACTCCAGCATCTCCATGGCGTGGCCCGGGACCTCGGCCCGCAAGGGGTCACCTTCGGGTAGCACCTCCCAACCGGCCACCATGCCCAGGAGGAGCCCCTTGCTCATGTCGTTGTTCCCGCCCTCCATCCAGTCCAGGTGGGAGTACTCGCCCGTACCCGGCTGCCACCTTCCACTGATGGGCGGCCCTGACATCCGGAGGGTCCGGGCAAAGGTCCTGGGGTCTCCGGTGATGTCCATGGTGGTCAGGATCCCGGAGAGGCTGAGCCGCAGGTTGTCCAGGGCCTCTTCTTCCCCGGTTGCCTTGTACCGAAGGGCCTGCGTGTAGGCATAGACCCCCGTCCAGAGATTCGAGTCGCCGTCTGGATGTTCCTCGCCGCCGGGAGGAAGCCTGTCGAGCACCATGCCGTGGGGACCCACGAGGCCTGAATCCATGATCTGCTGATAGTGGTCCGCCTTGTCCGCGTAGGACGCCCTGAAGGCGTTCGCACGGATCTCGGTCTCGGCAAGGCTGATGGCATCCACGACCTTGTTCACCACGCGGAGATGGTCCGGGTTTACACGGTAATAGGCAAAATCGGTTCGCTCCACCACCTGCTCGTGAACCGCCTTGTTGAATCTCGGATCATCCAGATAGGGCTGCAGCGCCGGAAGCGCATGGTAGGTTTCAAAGAAGGAGAACAGGAGCCCCTTCATGATGGGTCCGGGTGCAGGATGTGCGTCGCGCACGATCCGGCCGGACTCGAAAACAGGACCCTCGCCCGGCGATCCCAGGTACGTCCCTGCTTCCTGAATGTTGAAGGTCGGGTCCTCTGCAGCGGTGTAAAGCAATTCAAGGTCCTGCTCGCCGGACGGTGTGACAAGAACGTCCACAACCAGGGGTGTGGCGTCCCCTTCAGTCCTGACCAGGCCCCCAACCTGTGGAATGAAGTCAGCCCTTGTGAGCGAAAAGGAAAGTGCCCAGGGTGCATTGGATCCCTGGCTCACCACCCCTGTCCATGCAAGATCAACGGCACGCCCGTCGTGATGGGAGAGATCCTGTAACGTTGCCAGCCGGATGACCTCGAGCTTCCCCTTCGAGCCCTGGCGCACCTCCAGCGTACCTGTGAAGGCTCCCAGCTGTGCGTCCGTACCGCTGAGTTCCCAGATGCCCGGCTCGAGAGGGTTACAGCCCGCAAGGACCAGGATGACAACCGCAATCCCAAGGAAGCGGATGGAATGACCGTTGAATCCGAGCACCTTCCTCGAAGATATGTTTTTCATCTTCCACCTCGTTTCGGCATTGCATCTGGGCTTTTTTGGCGCCCTGCCCAGATCGACTTTTTCTTCAGGCTGTTAATCCTCTTCTTTTATCCGGTAACGAAAACACTGCAAGGGATGATGGGAATAACCCTCCCCCGGGAAATGCTTGGTGAATACAGATAACAATATTATAATACATATGTAGTATAATAATCGTCAAAACATTCAGGGGGAACAGCATGGATAGAAGATTCTTTGTCACTTTCGTCCTCTTTGTCGTTCTTGCCCTTGGGAACAGCGGATGCGAGACGGAACGGTTCTTTTTTGAGGATGAATCCGGCAGACAGATGATCCTGCACGGGTTGAACATCAGCAACAACGCCAAGAGGGATCCCCTCGGGGTGGGATGGCACACCGAGCCTGACTACGCCAGGATGAAGGAGTGGGGATTCAACACGGTGCGGCTTCTCGTCTTCTGGTCGAGCATCGAGCCAGAAGAAGGGGTCTTTGACAGTGCCTATCTCGACCGGGTGGAGGAGCGGGTTGGCTGGGCCGCGCAGAACGGGCTCCACGTCATCCTGGACATGCACCAGGACGTGTACGGCAAGAAGTTCGGAGGGGACGGGGCCCCGGTCTGGGCCACGCGGGACGACGGACATCCCTTTGAGCGCGTCTCTCCCTGGTGGTTGAACTACATCGCAACCGCGGTCCGGGCGGCCTTCAACCATCTCTGGAACGATGCCGATCTCCAGCAGCATTACTTTGATTCCTGGAAGCAGTTTGCCGCACGGTTTGCCTCCAACCCCACGGTGATCGGCTACGAGCTGATGAACGAGCCCTTCTTCGGCGATATCAACCTGTTCACCTTTGAGGAGGAAAAGCTCTTTCCCTTCTACCAGCAGGCCAGGGACGCCATACGCAGCGTGGACCCGGACGCCGTGATCTTCTTCGAGCCCATGATCATCACCAGCACCGGCTTTCCATCCTACCTGCCGCCCATCAATGACTCCCGGACCGCTTATGCGCCGCACTTCTATCAATCGGATGTACACGAAGGCCTCCCCTATGACGGCAACGACACCGTCATCCGCAACGCACAGATCCGAAGGGCCCAGGAGGCGGCAAAGCACGGGGTGCCCTGGTTGATGGGCGAGTTCGGTGTGGCCGAAACCACGGAGAACTTCGACCTGTACCTGAACGACCTCCTCAAGGTCCTGGACGAGACGGCCTCCGGGTGGACCTGCTGGTCCTATGACAAGGGGGGCGGATTCAGCATCCTGGACTCGAGCGGAAACGAAAAGGCAAACCTGCTGCCCCTCATCCGGCCGTATCCCCAGAAGGTTGCCGGAGAGATCCAGGCCTTTTCCTTTAATCCGGACACCCGGATTTTTGAGCTCACCTACAAGGAAAAGGCCGGTGTGCCGGGACCCACGGAAATCCAGGTCCCTGCATCCAGGATCTACGGAGGGAACTTCACCGTGACGAGCACCGACCCTCCCGGGACCTGGTCTTATCAGTTTGATACGTCCCGCGAGGTCCTTCTGCTTCAGGCAGACCCTCAGAGCAGTTCCCATACCGTTCGGATCGAGCCCTGAGCCAGGATCTCAGCAGGGATCCGGCAGGCAGGCATCCCAAGGGGCTGAAGGGCATTCCTCTATTCTTTTTTAATCTTTATGTCGGTAAGCTTTGTTCCCGGTTCGTGGTAACGCCGGTAGAAGTGGGTGAGCGTGGTATAGGTGAAGAGCCTGTTGAAAACCGGTACCCGGATCAGAAGCGTGAAAAGCAAATAGGCAACGAACATGGACAGGAGAATGTAGGCATACTGTAGCAAGGTGGAGAACCACGGGTTGCCCAGACCTTCAAACCAGGAAGAGATTCCGGCCAGCCCGTTCACCAGGTAGAATGACGCCGGTATCGCTGTTACATAATAAAGGATCACGCCAACGGAATGTCCGGCCTCCACGGCGTTCCTTGGACAGTAGGCCATACAGCGCATGCAGTTCTCACAATCATAGGTCCAGTAAGGGCGGACCTTCTTCTTGAACCACATCTTGATCGCGCCGTTGGGACAGTTCACGGCGCACACACCGCAGCCGTCGCACTCGTGGTTCGCGAAAAAGAGCTTGGCAAGAAAGAACCTCCCAACCAGTAAATATCCGACGGATATGGGGAGAAGAAGAAGACCGAAAAGGAGTTCCACCAGACTCCCCCAGCCAAAACGGGTCCCTCCGGAAAGGATCGTGTCCATCAGGTGTAGAGTCTTCTCCCTGCCCCGGTCAATAATCACCTCCACATTCCTGGGGTGCAATCCCGGATGCAGCGCCAACCAGTTTGACGGCATGTCCAGCCCCATCACCCCCCTGACCTTGAACCCTTTCAGAAGGAGAATGAGCGCCACCAGATAACCTGCCGTACCTTCCATACCCGGGGTGCAGACCCTGCCAAACCTCATCCCCGCACGAGTCGGGACGACAAAGGCGTGGGTGCCCTTCCTCCGTGGGAAGCCAAGGACGAAACGGATGATGGGCCAGGGAGTGGTAAATCCGTGGGTGGGCATGGCCACGCCCACGAGGTGGTTCTTCCCGTCCTTGATTTCCCCTTCAGGTCGCCCCTCCTCAACAGGGATGACGCGAGCCAGGAACCCCCTCTTCTCCGCCTCGATTCCCATCCAGGTGGCGGCACGGTAGGTATTGCCCGTACCGCTCATGAAATACACGGTTAATGATTCATACGTCACGGTGCTTCTCCCTGACACCACCAATCACGAGACCCGGCAGAAAGTCAACAATGCGCTCCATGAGATAGCCTTCATCTTTCCTGGAGGGCATAAGAAACTTTGTCATCGTCATGGGAAAAACGGCTAATGAAATATTCAATACTAAAATGCAGAAACCAGGAGACAATAGCTAACTTCACAGTTTAAGACGACATGTTCAATCCGTTGATGAAGTTTTCGGTTGGTGAAAACAAGATCCGGAGTCAATAAATTAAGGAGATATGCAGGAAATTGTTCACAGAATTAACTTGACTGAATGAGTGCTATAACAGAAACTTAAAACAGGTATTATTTACGTAGAATAGCCTTTCAGAAGTACTTTCGGCGGATACTATGAACAATCGGGACTTTCGATTGCCAAGTTCCGCCTCGACGAAAGATTGCTGTTCCCGCTGATTGGGTTCGTCTCTCTGCTCGTCTAATTGAGCAAGGGCCAAAAAGAAGAAAGGGCGGTACAACTTGAAGAGAAGAGGAGATTCGTATGAAGACATCAAAGATCGTCACACTTGCTTTGTTTTTCCTGCTCTTTTCTGCAGTGTCGATGCAGGCCCATGCCAGCTGTTCATTGCCTCCGACGACTCACGATGGGAATATCACGGAATTATCAAATCTGCTGCCCGGGGATGCT
Source organism: uncultured Thermodesulfobacteriota bacterium (assembly GCA_964609935.1). GTDB lineage: Bacteria > Desulfobacterota > DSWW01 > DSWW01 > DSWW01 > CAYTRL01. The sequence continues at coordinate 9,837 of CAZSUQ010000123.1, forward strand.
CGTGGTGCCCTTGCGGTTGATTTCAAAAGCCTTCTTGTTACAGGTACTGCAGATGTGGTCACTGATTTGTTGAACGGCGATGTCAGTGATGCGGTCCTTAACGAGCCCTTCGGCGCCATTAGTGAACTTGCTGAAAGCGTTGATTTGGCCGGCAAAATGGATACGGCAATGTTGGCACAAACGACCGACACTTCAGACGGCCTGTTACTGCTTGCCAAGATGAGTTGCGACACCATCGGCGAGGTGGCAACAGGCCTTACGCCGGATGGGACGTATGGTACAGGCCACGATATGTACCTCGACGGAAATGGAAACAGCCTTTCTATGCTGACCGGAGCTGTGTTGCTCGTCGGCAAACGGGCGGCTGTGGAGTCGGCTCTTGATGTTGCCGATGGCGTGTCGCCCGCCAACGACAGTGATATTGACCCCTTCTTGAGTGCCCTGCAAACCGGGTCCAGCAAATCACTCAGTTTCGTTTACGGCCTGCCCGCAATGTTTAACGGCGCAATTACGCCTGATCGATCGTTAAGGGGTGCAGAATTGGTGAGTGGTG
>CAZSUQ010000124.1:0-5604 GCA_964609935.1 uncultured Thermodesulfobacteriota bacterium
CAAGCTGATCCTGGACCTGGACAGCCCATACACCATACGACTGCAGCCGGACCACACCTTCATGATCTACCGGAGGGAAGAGCCCATCGAGCAGGTCTTCTTCCCGCCCAAGCCGCACTGGTACAACAAGACCCTGTCCAACGGGGAGCCGCTCACCTCCGTGCTCTTCGAGGTGGGACCCTGCCACTGCGTGGGCATCGTTCCGCTGGACTATTGCGAGTACTTCAAGAAGGAGGAGCAGTGCAGGTACTGTGACTGGAACCCCACCTTTGACATGGCCAAGGCTGCCGGGTACCGCACCCAGGTGGTCATGAACACGGAGCTGCTGGTGGAGGCCTTTGAGATCGCCTTCGGCGGGGACAATCCGAACGCGGACCACGCGCACATCGTGGTGGCCGGGGCGCTGCTGAACCGCACCAAGGAGCTGGAGATGTACCTGCGGCCCCTGGAGGCCATCAAGAAGTCCCCTGCAGGAAGGGACCTGAGGTTTCTGTGCGGCACCCAGGTGCTGGACCCCAGGGATGCCAAAAGGGCCAGGGACGCGGGTTTTATCAACGCCACCTGGAACATCGAGACCTGGGACAGGCGGATCTTTGAGAGCATGTGCCCCGGCAAATCGAAGGCCGTGGGTTACGAACGCTGGCGGGATCTTCTCCTGAAGGGCGTGGAGGTCTTCGGGACCGGCCACCTGAGCACGAACTTCGTGCTGGGGCCCGAGGTGGTGATCCCGGACGGTTTCAAGAGCCACGAGGAGGCCATCGCGTCCAATCTGGAGGGCTTCGAGTGGTGCCTGCAGAACGGGATCTTCCCTTTCTACCAGGTGTGGCGCTGCTCTCCGGGCAGCATCTACATGGACCTGGAACTGCCGCCGATCCCCACGGAATATTACCTGCGCCTGAGCTATGAACATCACAAGCTGGTGGAGAAATACCAGTTCTTCTCCATCACCCCTCCCCGAAACAGGGCGTCCTGTTACAAGTGCGGTATCTTCTACATGAGCTACGACTACGGCCGCTTGATGGATCTGGAGGAAGGGCCCAGGTGGTTCGAGTGGTAATGGACATGTAAAGGAGACACTTTTTATGCCCACGATTCGCGACCCGATACGCATCGGGAAGTATGTCAAGCTGAAGAACCGTCTGGTGAACGCGCCCATGTATCGCTGCTTCGGATGTCAGGACGGCTATGTGTACCAGGAGTACATCGACAGCTACGTGGCCGAGGCCCGTGGAGGGCCGGGCATGATCGTGGTGGCAAACACGGCCGTGAGCAAGAACGGTGTGGCATTCCGGAGGATGCCGCAGATTCACCACGACTCCTACATCCCGGGACTGGCGGACCTGGCCTACAACATCCAGCTGGCGGATGTGAAGGCCGCGGTTCAGCTTTTCCACGGAGGGATCATTGCCAAGCCCGAGTTGCTGGACGGCGAGACCCCGGTGGGTCCGTCGCCCATTCCGCTTCCCTTTGCCCCGGGGCTCACGGCCCGCCCCCTGAGGGATGAGGAGATCGAGCGCATCATCGAGGAGTTCGGACAGGCCGCGGCACGCGCAAAGGAAGCGGGGTTCGATGCGGTGAATGTCCATGCCGCGCACGGGGCCTCCCTGATCATGCAGTTTTCCTCGCCCGTGACCAACAAGCGGGAGGACAAATGGGGCTGGGACAGGCTGCTCCTGGCCAAACGGATCGTCAAATCCATCCGAGAACATACGGACGAAGATTTCCCCATCATCTGGAGGATCAGTGCAGAGGAATACGCGGGCATCGAGGGGTACGGGTTTGAGTTCGTGTTGAACGAAATGGTGCCGGTTCTGGAAAAAGCGGGCGTGGACGTATTCGACGTTTCCACAGGCGGGGTGACCACGAACGAGGCCCTCGCTTATCTTTGTCAGCCCGTGTACTTCCCCTCCGGGACCCTGGTGCCCTATGCCGAGGGCGTCAAGAAGGTCACGTCCAAACCTGTGGCAACGGTGGGGAAGCTGTTTGATCCCAAGCTTGTCCGCAGGATCGTGGAAGAGGGTCGGGCGGATATCGTTCAACTGGGAAGGCCGGTCACCGCGGATCCGGATTTTCCCCGCAAGGTCCTTGAAGGAAGGGATGACGACATCCGCAGGTGTATGTCCGAGAACTGGTGTTTGCAGACCACCTTTTTTGCAGGGCACAGGGCAAAGTGTGCCCAGAACGCTGCTTATGGAAAGGAACGGGAATACGGTACGCTTCACCCGGCAGCGAGAATAAAGAAGATCCTGGTGGTGGGCGGCGGCCCGGCAGGCATGGAGTTTGCCCGCGTGGCCGTGCAGCGCGGCCACGCGGTGACCCTGTACGAGAAGACCGGCAGGCTGGGCGGACTTGTGCACGCGGCCTGTGCCTTTCCGCACCTGCCCACGCGGCACCTCTACAATTCCGTGTCCTACCTGAAGAAGCAGATGGAGAAGCTCTCCGTAAAGGTGGTGCTCAACAAGGAGGTGACCGCGCAGCTCGTTCTGTCCGAAAGCCCGGATGTGGTCATCGTGGCCACGGGGTCCCTTCCGCACTGGCCCGACATCGAGGGGATCCTGAAGCCCATCGTGCTCCATTACGAAGATTATCTGGCCCTCAGAAAGTACCCCATGGTTCACGGGCGTATCATCAAGAGAAAGGAACGCGTAGGGCAGAAGGTGGTGGTGATCGGGGGCGTGGAGGGCGCAGAAACCTCCCTGTCCCTGGCACGGAGCGGAAAGGACGTGACCCTGGTGGAGAAGACGGAGGATGTTGCAAAAGGACCCTATCTCATCGACCCATCACGGATCCAGATGCTCATTCACGAGTACATGCCCGAGGCGGGCGTAAAGCTCCGCCTAGGCCGGAAGGCCGTGGAGATCACCGATGACGGGGTCACGATCATGGACAAGGACGGGAACGAGGAATTCCTGTCTGCGGACACCGTGATCGTCACCTGCGGCAGGGAGCCCAACGAGTTTCTCAAGGAGGTTCTCATGGGAAAGGTTCCGGAGGTGTACGCCATCGGCGACTGTATCGCCCCGCGCAACATCGGCCACGCCATCCACGAGGGTGCCTTCTGGGCCAGGCAGGTGTAACGGGGAGACGTGAAAAAGCGGTACTGTTTCACATGAGGGAATCGAGATGGTTGAAAAGATCGTATTTTCCTTCAAGCAGGCTCCAAAGGAACTGCAGGTCCGCAAGGTCAAATCCGACCGTGTGAACGATGCCTATGGCTCCTGGTACGGTAAGGTCCGCTGGCGTGTGGAAAAGGTGAACGTTCCCGGCATATCGGTGAAGGAGGGGGACCTGCTCACCACGAGCAGGGTCTACGAGATTGCAAGGACCATTGACAAGAAAGAGGCCCACAAGTTCGAACTGTACAATCCTAAACGGGTTTACGACACAAACGAAGAAGCCTAGGAGGCGGGTCAGAAATGCCCATCTGCTGCGTTACGCTCATCCTTCGTCACTGCGACGTACTCATGTGTACGCCGCATCTCTCAGGATTTGACTCGGGCCGTCCATGGCCCTCGCCCTGCGGGCGCGTCATCCCTTCGGGTGACGCGTCCAATTCCGCTGTCCTGCGGAATTGTCGCAAGCCTTGCATATGGACATTTCTGACCCGCTTCTTCGTGGGATCCATTGTCAGGAGGAAGGACAGGTATACGGTTTCAATCCTGCAATCACCGTAAAGGATGATCATGGATAACGTGACGAACAAAAAGAGGCTGAGGGTGGACTTCACGAGATGTACGGGATGCCACCTCTGTGAAATCGCCTGCTCCCTCTACAACCAGGGTATCTGCAGCCCTGCACACTCCCACATCAGCGTGATCTCCTGGGAGGAGGCCTTTGACGTTCCGCTGGTCTGCCATCAGTGCGATGACGCCCCCTGCATCATGGTGTGTCCGGCCGAGGCAAGGGTCCGGAACGAAAAGACATGGGCGATTCACGTGGACCGGGAAAAGTGCATCGGGTGCAGGATGTGTATCTACGAGTGCCCCTTCAGCGCCATCTCGGTCCAGAGCGAGGACGAGACCACAACGAACTGCACGCTTTGTAACGGGGAAGAGCCCCGATGTGTGCAGGTCTGTGACACAGAGGCCATCCGGTTCGTGGAGCCTTCCGAGGAGACAGAGGATCTGTTCAGGGAAACAGAGAACAAACTGAAGGAATACAGGGAAACCCTAGAATAAGAGGAATCCCCTTATGTACGGATGGGCAGGAACCATACTCAAGGTGGACCTGAGCAAATCCAAGATCGAAAAGATCCCGCTCGACGAGGCCTTTGCCAGGAAGTGGCTGGGTGGACAGGGCTTTCTGGAGCGGTTCATCTGGGAGGATTACGACTTCTCCCAGCGGGATCCCTTCAGCCCCAGGAACATCGTGGGCATCGCGCCCGGAACCCTCACCGGGACCCTGATGCCCGGGTCGGGTCGGCTGGCCGTGGCCGTGGCCCTTAGTCCTTCTCTGATGGGCTACCTGGATGCCAACACGGGCGGGGACTTCGGCTGTATGCTCAAGTACGCAAACTACGATGCCGTCCTCGTCACGGGCAAGGCCAGGCAGCCGGTCTATCTCCGCATCGAAGACGACACCGTGGAGCTTCGGGATGCCGGGCCCTACTGGGGAAAGCGCGTCACGGAAACCGACACCCTGATCAAGGAGGAGCTTCAGGAGCCCCGTTACCGGACCCTTCTCATCGGGCCTGCCGGTGAAAACCAGGTCCACTCGGCCATGATCACCTGCGACCGGGACCGTGCCCCTTCAGCCGGGGGAATGGGGGCCGTGCTCGGTTCCAAGAACCTGAAGGGGATCGTGGTGCACGGAACCAGGGGGATTCCCGTGGCCGACCGTGACAGGCACTGGGAGGTTTTCCACGCGATCTACCAAAAGAACAAGGCCGAGCCCCGGTTTGCCCGCTTCGGGGACAAGGGGACCAAGTGGCTGGTGGAGCTCTCCGGTGTGCTCAACTGCCAGTACAACTCCCAGTTCCGGGAGTTCCCCTATGAGAAGGTGAACGTGGATCTGTTTCTCGAGCAGTTTGCCAGCGGCTCCAAGTCGTGCCACTCCTGTTTCCAGCACTGCGATCACTACTGGCGGATCAAGTCCGGCCCCTATGCAGGCGAAGAGGCCCGCGGGGGCGAGGCAGGCACCATCATCCCCCTGGGGCCCATGGTGGGCAACAGCGACATGGCCTCCATCCTCCACATGACCCACCTGGTCAATGACCTGGGCATGGACAGCATCTCCACCGGCGTTGCCATGGCAACCGCCATGCACTGGTGGCAGGACGGGCTCCTCAAGGAGGAGCATACCGGTGGGTTGAAGCTCGAATGGGGCGACGTGGAGGTGGAAGAGGAGTTGATCCGGCAGATGGCCTACCGGGAGGGGTTCGGGGCCCGGTTGTCGGATGGGATCTATCATGCAGCGGAACAGGTGGCCCGGTGGAACAAGCTGCCCGTGGACAAGATGGCGGACTACATCAATGCGAACAAGAAGAAACGGGAGATCGGGGCGGATTTCCGGCCGCTCAAGGGCCTGGCCTTTTCCAGGGCCATCGACATCCGGGAGTGCGACATCCTGAACATCGCGGACACGCTCATGGCCGAGGGAGCTGTG
>CAZSUQ010000124.1:5615-10362 GCA_964609935.1 uncultured Thermodesulfobacteriota bacterium
CAAGATTCGAGCATCTCGGCGTGCCGGAGAAGTTCGCCAAGGAGTTCGGCTTCTCCTATGTAGGCAATCCGGCCGTTTTCGACGACAAGGCAAAGGTGAAGGTCTACTCGGACAACCACTGCAGCGTGTGCAACTCCCTGGGGGTGTGCCAGAGATATACCACCTGGGCCCAACTGCGCATGGGGCTGGAGGATATGGCAGACTGCTTTGCGTGCACCACCGGTGTGAACATGTCGTGGGAGGAGCTCTACAAGGCAGGGGAGAGGATCCGGCAGCTGGAAAAGGCCATGCAGCTCCGGTATGGCTTCCGCAGGGAGCACGATGCCCTGCCGGACCGCTATTACGACACCCCGGTGGATGAGGGGCAGTTCGAGGGCGCCGTTCTGGACAGGGAGGCATTCGACGAGGAACTGGAGAATTACTACAGGCTGCGAGGGTGGGACAAGGAAGGCATCCCCCTGAAGAAGACGCTCACAGACCTGGACCTGAAGGATGTGGCACAGGTCCTGGAGAAGGAAGGGCTCCTGGCAGGAGCAAAAAAGACCGGGCCCGTGAAGAAGACACCAAAGAAGAAAAAGACAAAGAAGAAAACAAAGAAATAGCCGGCATTCGGGGTTTCCATGGTCGAGGTGAAGGTTGAATTTCTGGGGACGTTCTCCTCTGAGTTGGGAGAGCTCACAAGGACGGTCACATTGCAGGACACGTGTACCATCGGGGACCTGATTGCGCATCTCGAGGAGGCCCTGGAGAAGGGGGAGCGGTTCAAAAAGATGGTGCTGGATGAAAACGGGAACAAGCAGCCCTTTGTTCTCCTCATGCTCAACTACAAGCTCCTGTACAAGGACCCGCTTCAGGTCGCCATCCCTGACGGGGCCAAGGTCGTCTTTGCCATGCCGTCGGCAGGAGGGTGAGCCGGGTTTATGAATCCCTTTTAGGCATGAAATGGATGAGAACCGGGACGAGTCGAATGTCTCAGACGGTCGTTTTCCAACGACCTGACCAGGAAGGACTAGGCTCATGGAACCTACATGGTACAGAGAGACCGATCGAACCTGGGGTGATCTCTTCAACCAGGTGGCCGATCGTTTCCCGGACCACGAGGCCCTGATCTTTGGGGAGGAGCGCCTGACCTACCGGGAGCTGAGAGAGCGTATCGACACCTGTGCCAAGGGGCTGATGAAGCTGGGGGTGAAGCGGGGCGATCACGTGGCCATCTGGATGACCAACAGCCCTGAATGGATCTACATCCAGTTCGGCGTTTACAAGCTCGGGGCCGTGCTCCTTCCTGTTTATACACGGTTCAAGCAGTCAGAGGTGGAGTACTCCCTGAAACAGTCCGACAGCTCCACCCTTTTCCTGAACGACCGTTTTCTCGGCAAGATCGAGGCCCTGGAGATGCTCAAGGCACTCTGCCCGGAGATCGACGCATGCGAGCCCGGCGAGCTTCAATCGGAAAGGCTCCCGTGCCTGAAGCGGGTGGTCTGCCTGAGCGGGGGCGGAGAGGACTATCCGGGAACCTCCCCCTTTTCCACCATCATGGAGTGGGGAAACGACCCCTCCCTGGACGAGGACCTCAGCAGGGCTGAAGCTGAGGTGGACCCCTTTGACGTGATGAACATCATCTACACGTCAGGCACCACAGGCTTCCCAAAGGGCGGGCTGTCCATGCATCGGAACAACATGGCGTGCATCTACAACACCACCGAGCGGATGGGCCTGAACGAGGCACACCGGTCTCTGCTCAACCTCCCCCTGTTCAGCAACTTCGGGTGCATGTACGTGGCAGGCCTGAGCTTCATGCGGGGCGCGGCCCTGATCATGCAGGAGGAGTTCAACACGGTGGAAGCCTTCGATGCAGTAGAAAAGGAGAAGATCACCCATATCTACGGCTCACCGGCCATGTTCATCTCCTACGTGGACGAGCCGAAGCGCACCGAGTTCGACCTCTCCTCACTGGCGGGTGGGATCGTGGGCGGCTCACCCCTGCCGCCCAAGACCATGGAGGACATGACCTCCAAGCTGGGCCTCAAGGATGTTCTGAACGTGTACGGTCTGAGTGAGTGCGGGGGCCTGGCCACCACGAACGTGACGGATGACCCACTGGATAAAAAGGCCAACACCGTGGGCATGGCCCTGCCCAACTGCAAGATCAAGCTCGTTGACCCGGAGTCGGGCAAGGAGGTTCCAACAGGCAGCCAGGGGGAGGTCTGCCTGCACGACGTGCTCTCGGGGTCTTCGGTGGGCAAGGGATACTACAACATGCCGGAGAAGACAAGGGAGACCATCGACGAGGAGGGATGGTTCCACACGGGAGACCTGGGGATCATGGGTGAGGACGGGTACCTGCGCATCACGGGCAGGGTCAAGGACATGTTTCTCGTGGGGGGATTCAACGTCTACCCGGTGGAGATCGAAAACGTTCTCATCCGTCATCCCATGGTGAGCAAGGTTCAGGTGGTGGGTGTGCCGGACCACCGCATGGGCGAGGTGGGCATGGCCTTTGTGCAGCTCAAGCCCGCAAGCTCCTGCGAGGACAGGGAGATCATCGGGTTTGCCAAGGAGCACCTGGCCAACTTCAAGCTTCCCCGTTACGTTCGGTTCGTGGAGGAATTTCCCATGACCGGGAGCGGCAAGGTCAAGAAGTTCCAGCTCAGGGAAGAGGCCATCAAGGACCTGGGCCTGAAGGAGGAATTCGAGGTTGTTCAGAAGGACTGACCCGGTGCACTGAAGGCTTGTGACCATCATGTTTTTTTCCTGAATGGGAAACCGTGCGAGGCTTCTTCTCATGCCTGAGATCAGAGTGAACGGCGTGAAGCTCTATTGCGAGGATTGTGGCGAGGGCCTTCCGCTTGTCCTCAGCCATGGCGGGGGAGGGAATCTCGGTCAGTGGGCCTTTCAGGTTCCCCATTTCTCAAAGCGTTACAGGGTGATCACCTATGACAGCAGGGGGCACGGCCGATCGGATTCGCCTGACAAAGGATACTCCATGGAGATCTTTTCCCAGGACATCGTCAGGCTGATGGACGAGCTCTGCATGGAAAAGGTCGTGCTGATCGGTCTGACCATGGGTGCCATGGTGGGGCTTCGTTTCGCCCTGGATCATCCGGACCGCCTTCATGCCATGGTCCTGGTGGGCGCAAGCGAGGGAGGCAGGGAGACCATGCGGGAGAGGTTCGAGATGAGCGCCCAGATTGCCGAGATGCAGGGGATGGAGATGCTGGCCGAGGGATTCTGCTCGGTGGTCTTCTCGCCCTGGTTCCTGGAGGAGAAGGAGGACTTCGTGGCTTCCTTCAAGAAGAGCATGCAGGAGGCTTCGCCCCACGGGTATGCGCAGACCATCCGCGTGCTTGCCAACCGGCCCGTGCTGAAGGACCGGCTCCAGGAGATCGAGACCCGAACGCTCGTGGTCGTGGGGGAGGACGATGTGACCGAATTTCCCCTGGAGGATGCGGATCTCTACGCAAAAGGGATCCCCAATGCCGAGCTCGTGAAGATCTCCAGGGCGGGACACCTGGCCTGTGTGGAGCAGCCCGAGGTCTTCAACCGCCTGGTGGACACGTTCCTGGAGGGGGTCCGGGAATGAAGGATAAAGGAACAAGTTTTTATTAAATACTTGCGAAGGCATTGCAGGAAGGAGTCACACATGGAATTCGGATTCACAGAGGAACAGAACCTTCTCCGGCAGTCCATACAGGATTTCGTGAAAAAGGAGTGTCCTCTGGATGTAATCCAGGAGCTGGACAGAAAAAAGGAGTTCCCGCACGAGCTTCGGAAAAAGATGACCGAACTGGGCTGGTTCGGTACATGTGTGCCTGAGGAGTATGGCGGGTCGGGAAGAACGATCATGGACATTACCATTCTGCTGGAAGAGCAGGGGAGGGCAGGGATCGGATGCGACTTCATCCCCACGGCGATCTTTTCCGCTCAAACCATCAATCTTCACGGCACAGAAGAACAGAAAAGGTTTTTCCTGCCCAAGATCGCAGCCGGGGAACTGATCTTTGCCCAGTCCTTCACCGAGCCCAACGCAGGTTCGGACTTTGCTGCCCTCACGACAACAGCAGAGCTCGTGGATAACCAATTTGTGATCAACGGGCACAAGATGTGGACCAGCATTCTTAACGTGGCGGATTACGTCATGCTTGCCGCAAGGACGGACAAGACGGTGAAGAAACACAAGGGCATCTCCATGCTCATCATCGATGCAAAGACGCCGGGCGTCACCATGAAGGAGATCGACAAGCTCGGCGGCCATGTGATGCCCGCTTTCGAGGTCTTCTACGAGGATTGCAAGGCCCCCAAGGAGGCGCTCCTGGGAGAGATGAATAAGGGGTGGTACCAGCTCATTGCCACGGTGAATACGAACCGGATCGGCATCTCCGGGTTCAATGTGGGGGCTGCCAAGGCGGTTCTGGACTATGCGCTGAAGTACGTGAGCGAACGGGAGCAGTTCGGGCAGCCCATCGGAAAGTTCCAGGCCGTCCAGCACAGGCTGGCCAACCTGGCCATGGAGATCGAGGCGGCCAGGATGCTCACCTACAAGGCTGCCTGGCTGGAGGAGCAGGGCCCGTCCATGGAGTCTCATCTCATGGCGGCCATGGCAAAACTGAAGTCTTCCGAGGTCTACAAGCAGGCCACTATTGACGGGATGCAGGTCATGGGCGGTTACGGTTATGCCATGGAGTATCCCATGCAGCGGTGGTACCGGGAGGCCGTGCTGCAGACCGTGGACATCGGCCCTTCCGAG
>CAZSUQ010000125.1:0-10349 GCA_964609935.1 uncultured Thermodesulfobacteriota bacterium
GTCTGTACAACGAGGCCTTTGATGGAAGTAGACGTCAAGCAAGACTGTACGGGAGTGGACTGGAAGGCGGTATCGGACACACTGAAACGCGTCGGCATGGCGTACTACGAACCCGATGCGCACAGAAGGGCTTTTGAAGCCAGCCATACGACCGTGTTTGTCTATCATGCCGACCGGTTGATCGGTTTTGGCCGGGCAATTTCTGATGGCGTCTACCAGGCAGCTGTCTATGATTGCGCGGTTCTCCCTGAATTCCAGGGAAAGGGGATAGGGACGACAATCATGCAGAAGATCCTGCCCCGGATCTCGCATTGCAACGTCATATTGTACGCATCACCAGGAAAAGAAGGTTTCTACCAAAAACACGGTTTCCGAAAGATGATAACGGGCATGGCGCATTTCAAGAATGGCGTAGCAATGAGAAAACGTGGATTCACGGAATGAACGGCAGCTTTAGGAGGTTCTGATGACGCTATGCAGGCTTGCGGAAGGTGGCGTAACCGTAGTCATCGTCGTCGCACTCCTCATGTCTTGCAGCCAGGACCCGGTGTTCCACAGTGATGACCCGGTCGAATCGATCGTTTTCGTGTACGGCTCATTACGCGAGTCGAACCAGGAGGAAACCATCACTGAACCGAATGAGGTTTCCAAGATCCTGAAGCAACTTCGGTATGAGAAAAAACAGCCGTGCAAGTGCGAGCATCTCCATCAGATTGTGTTTCAGAGAGCATCGGGAAGCTCTGTTCGTGCGAGCATCTGCAATCACTGCTTCGATGTTTTGGATGGTGCATCTAGGAAGTACTTCAAAATGCCAAAGGGCCTTTACGCGATTTTCGAAGCGTATCAGGTTGCCAGGAACTCCAATCAGAGTGCCCCTTAACAAATCGCTGCAGAGAGCGCGAGCAGTCTGCGATCGCTCGCGCCGCTGAGCTTTGACCGTTAACCTTACGAGCGAGGTCTCGAATCCATGGCAGCATCTCCGGATCCTTTCTTCAGAAAGACCCTGATCGCCGGGGTGGAGCACCGGCAGGATGCTCTCACCGGCACCTGGACCCGGATCAACCCGGAGCGGGCCCGCAGGGTCAAGCACACGGGCGGTTCGGGACAAGGGGAAGAACTGGAGAGGCTCATTGAGACCTCGAGAGAGGATTGCCCCTTTTGCCCGGACAGGAGGGATGCGGCCACGCCGATCTTCCCGCAGGAACTCATTCCCGAGGGGAGGCTTCAACACGGAGAGAATATCCTTGTCCCGAACAAGAGCCCGTTCGGGGAGCATCATGCAGTGGGCATCCTGTCCGACGCCCACCACATCCCCCTGGAGGCCTACCGGGAAGAGACCCTGCGGGAAAGCCTGGACCTGGCCCAGGAATACTTCCTGAGGATCAACCGGAAGGACCCGTCCGCCCGGTTCCCTGTCTACGTCTGGAACTACCTTCCGCCCAGCGCGGGAAGCATTGTCCACCCCCACATCCAGCTCCTGCTGGAGAGCCGACCCGCGCCCCACATCGCGTTCCTCACGGACAGGTGCAGGTCGTGGAAGGAGCGGTACGGGGAGGATCACTGGACAGCCCTCCTTCGCAGGGAGTTCGAGGCCGGGGAGCGCCTCATTCACCAGGAGGAGGATCTGGGCGTAACGGCAACGTTTGCACCCCGCGGATTCCGGGAGATCCTTCTCGTCCTGCCGGAAGCGGGATCCCTTGCGGACCTGACCGCACCACAGAAGAAGGCATTCTGCCGCTCGCTCGTGCTCCTGTTGAAGGCCTACCACGACCTGGGCGTGGGCAGCTTCAACCTGATCACCTTCTCCCCGCCCATGGAGGAGCACCCTCCCCCGTTCCCGTTTCATGCAAGACTCATCTCCAGGCCCTTTCCAAAGGGCATCTACACGAACGACACCGGCTTCTTCGAGCGCATGTACGACCTCTGGATCATCGATACCCTGCCCGAGGAACTGGCCTCCCAGGTGCGCCCGATCTTTTCTGCGGGCTGATCCCGTTTTTTTCTTGACAGCCTCTCGGTAATAATGTACCATTCTGTTTTCGAATGGCATTCGACTCAATCACTCCTCGAAACAGGAACCCACATTTACAGATGGATGGAGGCCGATCAGGATGGAGGATCTCAAGGGAAAATCAGCCCTGGTAACCGGCTCGGGAAAGAGGACGGGCATTGGCTACGCCATAGCCAGAAAGCTGGCCTCCCATGGAACGAACGTGATCATCGCGGACCTGGGCAGGACCCCGAGCGAAGACGAGCAGGTGAGCACCGGGACGCAGGAGGAGATGGCCGAGATCGCGGAGGAACTGGGAAAGACGTACGGCGTCAAGTCGCTGGCGGTGAACCTGGATGTCACGAGCAGCGAGTCCGTTGAACAGATGGCCGGCCGGGTGAAGGAACATTTCACGAGCGTGGACATCCTCTGCAACAACGCGGGCGCATCCTTTGGCGTGCCGAGCGCTGTCCACACCTATGACGAGGCTGCGTGGTTGAAAACCATTGACGTGAACCTTCACGGCGTGTTCCGCGTGTCAAAGCTCGTCCTGCCTCTCATGCAGGAAAGGGGGGGGAGCATCATCAACACGGCTTCCCGGGCCGGGAAGGTCCCGCCGCTCTTCAACGGGGCCTATGCAGCGGCAAAGGCCGGTGTGATCATGATGACCAAGGTCATGGCAAAAGAGCTTGCAGGGAACGGCATCCGGGTCAATGCCATCTGCCCCGGGCAGGTCATGACCGACCTGGAAACCTGGCGTTTCGGACTCGAGGCGAAGTTCCTTGATTCGACGGTGGAGGAGAGGAAGAAGGAGATGTGCAAGACGATCCCCTTGAACCGTATCGGCACCCCGGAAGAGGTGGCCAACCTGGTGGCCTTTCTCGCCTCCAGCGACTCTTCGTACATGACCGGCCAGGCGATCAACGTCACGGGCGGCCAGTTAATGGAGCTATAATTTTATTCAGCATCCGGGTCAATTCGTAATCGGGAATTCCGGGATGAAGGAAAGATGGTTCAAACCACAGGCATAGGGATTCAACAGGAATTATTGGAAACATAGAAAATCAATTCTCAATCATCAAGGCCGTTGAGCGGCCATGCGCCGTCAACACGGACACAAGAAAAGGAGAAGACCATGGAACAGGTTCAGGGCGGAAAGCTGGCAGCGGAAGCACTCATCAAGAAAGGGGTTCAATATATCTTTACCCTCAGCGGCGGACACATCACCCCCATCTATCAATACCTGGAGAACTCCCCGGTGACCCTTGTGGACACGCGTCACGAACAGAGCGCGGTGTTCATGGCCGAGGCCTGGGGGCGGATGACCCGCCAGCCGGCCGTTGCCATGGTGACCGCGGGCCCGGGCTTCACCAACGCGCTCTCAGCCGTTGCCAACGCGAGCTTTTCCAATGCGCCCATGGTGCTCATTTCCGGCTGCGTGGGGATCGAATCCATCGAGAAGCTGGACCTTCAGGACATGCGCCAGGCCCCGGTGATCGAACCCATGGTGAAAAAGGCCCTGATCTGCCACAAACCCGAGCGGATCCCGGAGTTCATCGACCTTGCGTTCCGCATCGCCACGAGCGGAAGAACAGGGCCCGTGTACCTCGAGCTTCCGGTGGACGTCCTCAATGCAACCGTGGACAGCGAACAGGTCAAGTGGACCGACACGGCCGTCACATCACGTCCCGTGGATGTGGATAAGGCCAAGGATTTGATGACCCTGATCCAGAACGCCTCGCAGCCCATTGTGATCGCGGGCAGCGGCGCCTGGTACTCGGACGCCGGCGAAGAGCTGCTCGCCTTTGCGGAGAACACCGGTATCCCCGTGTTCACCTCTGCCATGGGGCGGGGCACCATCCCGGACACCCACCCGCTCTGCTTCGAATCCTCCCTGGCCATCCGGCCCGGAGCCGCCATGTTCGCCAACATGAGCACGGACCTGGTCATCCTTCTCGGCTCCCGGATCGGCCTCTACTACATCTTCGGCGACCTGTTCCCCAAGGAGGCAAAATTCGTCCACGTGGACATCGAGCCCGAGGAGATCGGACGGAACCGCACCGTGGATTTACCGATCTTCAGCGACATCAAGGGCCTTCTCGAGACGTGCAACGGGCTCATCAGTGAGAATGGGCTCAAGGAGAGCTTCAACGGCAAGTACGACGGATGGATCGATACGCTCAGAAAAGCGGAAGCGGACAGCAAGGCCGAGGCAAGGCCCAACTGGGAGAGCGAGAACGAACCGGTCCATCCCTTGAGGCTCGCTCACGAGGTCAATGCCTTCATGGACCGCGAGGACGACATCGTCGTGGCGGACGGCGGAGACACCCAGGTCTGGACCGGCATGACCCGAACCGTGCGCAAGCCCGGGCAGTACCTCGACTCCGGCCTCTTCGGGTGCCTCGGCGTGGGGCTGCCGTACGCCAACGCGGCAAAGCTCCTTCACCCTGACAAGCGGGTCTGCCTCGTCATCGGGGACGGCTCCGTGGGCTTCAACTTCATGGAGTTCGAAACCTCCATCCGGAAGAATCTCCCCATCGTCGTGGTGATCAGCAACGACCTGGGCTGGGGCATGATCCGGCACAGCCAGGAGCTCAGGCTCGGACATGCCATCGAAGCAGGTACGCTGATCGGCAAGGTAGACTACCACAAGCTCGTTGAGCCCCTGGGAGGAAAGGGCTTTTACGTGGAGCGCCCGGAGGATATTCGGCCCGCCCTGGAGGAGGCCTTTGCCTCGGGGAAAACCTGCTGCATCAATGTCATGACCGATCCAACGACCGTCAGCCCCGGGAGCGTGGCCCTGGCAAACCTGGGCGCGTACAAAACATAGACAAATGGGAGGCACTTGCCATGGACCTTTACACGTTCACCAAGTCCTACGAGCTTCTGGAGGAAGCCAAGAACTATGTGCCGGGCGGGATCTATGGACCCAGGAGCCCGAATTTCCTCACCTTCGGATCCTACCCGGCGTTCCTCTCCCGGGGCGAGGGGTGCAGGGTCTGGGACGTGGACGGAAACGAGTACATCGATTACATGTGCTCCTTTGGAACCAACCTCCTCGGCCTTCAACACCCAAAGGTGGATGAGGCGGCAAAAAAACAGTGGGCAAAGGGTGACTGTTTCACCTTGCCGAGTGATCTCTGGGTCCCCCTGGCCAGGAAGGTGGTGGAAACGATCCACAACATGGGCTGGTGCGTGTTTGCCAAAAACGGATCGGACGTTACCTCCTTTGCCGTCACCGTGGCCCGGGCACACACCGGGAAAAAGGGCATCCTGGTTGCCAAGGGCTCCTACCACGGGAGCCACTTCTGGTGCCAGGAACACGGCGACGGGGTGCCGGAGGAGTGGAAGAGCCATATCCATTCCTTCGAGTACAACGACCCGGCGGATCTCGAACGCGCCGTAAAAGAGCTGAAGGGAGACGTCGCAGGTGTGGTTCTCACACCCCATCGTCACGATGTGTTCCGCGATCAGGAACTCCCTTCAGAGGACTTTGTCCGTTCGGTGAACACGCTTGCAGAAAAGGAAGGGTTTCTCATCGTCGTGGACGCCATCCGCTGCGGGTTCCGTCTAGAGCTCGCCGGAAGTGCAAAACACTACGGCTGGAACGCGGACCTGAACTGCTTCGGGAAGGCCATGGCCAATGGATACCCCATTGCCGTGGCTGCGGGCCGAAAGGATCTCATGGCCTCGGCAGAGAAGGTCTTCTTCACGGGCACGCACTTCTTTTCCGGCGTCCCCTTTGCCGCGGCCCTGGCCACGATGGAGGAGATCCAGGCCAGCGGCGCCATTGAGAAAATCCATACCATGGGCACAAGGCTGATGGAAGGGTTAAAGCAGGCTGCGGATGCACGGGGCGTTCAGGTCACCCTGTCCGGCCCGCCCGCCATGCCCTTCATGGTCTTTGCGGACGATCCCCTTTTCGAGAAGAGCCGCCTCTTCTGCGGAGAGGCTGCAAAACGGGGCATCTTTTTCCACCCGCATCACAACTGGTTCGTCTGCGCCGCCCTCACGGACGAAGACCTTCAGAAGACCCTGGACGTGGCAGACGAATGCTTCAAGCTGACCCGAGAAACGGACGGAGGGTAACATGAAGTGGGATCACGTTGGAATCAAGACGTCGGACATGGAGAAGTCCCTTCACTTTTACTGCAATATCCTCGGCCTGGAAAGGATCGAGGACCTGGACATAGGCGGGAAACCATTCATCTTTGTGGGCAACGACTCCATTCTGATCGAGATCGAAGACGGAAATCCGGGGGACGAACAGGCAAACCCCCGCACTCAGACCGGCCTGTACCACCTGGCCTTTATCGTGGAAGACGTGAAAGGCATGGTGGAGCGGCTCAAGTCCGAGAATGTGCCCATCGCCCTGGAACCGCTCTCCACCCGCCCGGGCAGGCTCGTTGCCTTTGTCGAGGATCCGGACGGCGTGTTCATCCAGCTCATCGAGCTCACGGATTGAGAAAGGCGTATCTATGGGACTGAAAGAACGAAGGGAACGGGAAAAGGGAGAGAGAAGGAAGCAGATCCTGGACGCTGCAAGGGGGCTGCTCCTCAGCAAAGGGCTCTCGGCGACCTCCATCAACCAGATCGCCAAGCAGGCCGAGCTCGGCGTCGGCACGATCTATTTCTACTACCGGAGCAAGGAAGAGCTCTTTGCAGCCCTCCAGCAGGAGGGGCTCGAACTTCTGTCCGCCAAGATCAACGAGGCTTCAAAAAAGGGCAGGAATCCCGGCGACAAGCTGAAAAAAACCGCCATGGCCTACCTCCGGTTCAGCGAGGAGAACAAGGACTACTTTGACATCATGAACTACTTCCTGGCCTCCCCTGAGGAGATCCTCACACCCGACCTGAAAAAGGAGGTGGATGAGCGCGTGAACGGCACGCTCCTCTTCGTGCAGGACCTCATCCAGGATGGACTCTCAAAGGGGGCTTTCAAGGAGGTGGATCCGAGAAGTTACGCCATCATGCTCTGGGGTGCCCTGCACGGCCTGATCCAGTTCAAGAAGATGCAGGACACGCTCCTGCAGGACGAGAATTACAAGAAGATCTACCAGTACGCCGTGGACCACCTGGTCCACAGCCTGAGTTAGCCCATCTATACGAGTATAAAAGGAGGTTCCTTCCATGACGAGAATGACGCCGAGTGAAGCCCTGGTGGAAACGCTGGCGGCAGAAGAGGTGAACGTGGTGTTCGGGATTGTGGGAAGCGCTTACATGGACGCGCTGGACCTATTCCCTGCGGCAGGGATCCGGTTCGTCTCCGTGGCGCACGAACAGGCGGCTGCGCATGCAGCGGACGGCCTGGCAAGGGTGACCGGCAAACCGCAGGTCTGCATCGGGCAGAACGGCCCCGGCGCTGCGAATTTCGTCTCCGCCATCACGGCTGCCTACTGGGCACACTCGCCGGTGGTTGCCATCACCCCGGAAACAGGGACCCTGGGGATCGGCCAGGGCGGGTTCCAGGAGCTGGACCAGATGCCCTGGTTCCAGGCCTGCACCAAGTACCAGGTGCGCGTGAACCGACCGGAGCGCATGGCAGAGCTGGCCAGGCAGTGCTTCTACATCGCCAAGGCCGAGTGCGGCCCCACCCAGCTCAACATCCCGCGCGACTACTTCTACGGGGAGATCGATTGCCAGATCTACAAGACCGAGGACGTCCTCCGGGGCGCCGGGTCGGAGCAGGACCTGGAGCAGGCCGCGCAGATGCTTGCCGATGCCTCCTTCCCGGTGATCCTGGCCGGAGGGGGCGTTTCCATCGCGGACGCGGTGGACCAGACGAAGGCCCTTGCCGAGTATCTCAGCGCACCGGTGGTGAACAGCTACCTCCACAACGATTCCTTTGCAACCGATAACGACCTGAGTGTGGGCCCCATCGGGTACTGCGGCTCAAAGGCCGCCATGCGAACCATTGCCAAGGCGGACGTGGTCCTTGCACTGGGCTGCCGTCTCGGTCCCTTCGGCACCCTGCCCCAGTACGAAATGGAATACTGGCCCAAGGATGCGCAGATCATCCAGGTGGACATCGATCCCCGCCAGCTGGGCCTGAGCAGACGCGTCCACCTGCCCATTGCCGCGGATGCAGGGGAGTTTGCAAAACAGCTTCTGATCCGGATTCAAAACCGCGACAAGTCCAGGAAGCCCGATGCGGAGCGGCTGGCCTCGGTGAAGGAAGAAAAGGAAGCCTGGCAAAAGGAACTGAACCAGTGGTCCCAGACACCCTCCAAGCTCATGCACCCCAGGCGCTTCCTTCAGGAGCTTTCCGCTGCAGTGCCCGGGGATTCCATTGTGACCACGGACGTGGGCAACACCTGTTCCATGTGCAACAGCTATTTCGGGTTTGCCGGTGCAAGGCAGTACCTCACGGCGTTGAGCTGGGGGAACTGCGGGATCGCCTACGGGGTAGCCATGGGGGCAAAGATCGGGGCACCGGACAAGCCGGTTTTTGCCCTGCAGGGAGACGGCGCCTACGGGATCAGCGGGCTGAGCGAGGTGATGACAGCGGTCCGGGAGGAGATCCCGGTGATCGCCGTGGTGTTCAACAACAACCAGTGGGGCGCGGAGAAGAAGAACCAGATCGACTTCTATGACGACCGCTATGTTGGAACAAACCTCGACAACCCGGATTTTGCACAGATTGCCCGGGACATGGGTGCCGAGGGGTACAGGGTGGAGGAACCCGGACAGGTGCGGGAAGCCGTGCAGACAGCCATCGAATCGGGCAAGCCGGTGGTGATCGACGCCATCCTCGACGGATCTGCAGAGGTGCTGGCCGATCCCTTCAGGCGCGACGCCCTCAAGATGCCGGTGCGGTATCTTCCGAAATACCAGCACCTGAATGCAAAGTAACCCGCAACCTGCATGAAGCCTTCACCTGAGAACAGAATAAGCCCGCATATTGCATAAAACTTCGTTGCGAGAGCGGCGGAAGCATGGGATATGCGGGCTAGCCCTGAGCGGTCGGACCGATGATCATTCTTGTGCTGAACAGCGGGAGTTCCTCCCTGAAGTTCCAGATCCTTCACATGCCTGCCGAGAGGGTTCTCGCCTCCGGGAGGGTGGAGCGGATCGGGGAGTCGTCCGGGAACGCCCTCCTCTTTTTCAGCCCTGCAACAGGGGACGGAATTCAACGGGAGTTCGCGTGCCCGGATCACCGGAACGCCCTCGAGGCCCTGTTCCAGGTCATCCCGAACAGGGAGGTCGGCTGCCTTGCATCGATCGAGGAGATCGAGGCCGTGGGGCACCGCGTTGTGCACGGGAGGGACCTGTTCTCCTCTCCCTGCTTCGTCACCACGGAGAGCCTGGCCCGGATGGACAGCCTGGTGGAGCTGGCGCCCCTGCACATGCCCGCCAATCTCACGTGCATCCGGGCATGCATGGAGATGCTTCCCGGGGCGCCCCAGGTGGCACATTTCGACACCGGATTCTTTCAGAGCATGCCGGATCATGCACACCTCTACCCGGTTCCCATCTCGTGGCACAAAGAGCATGGCATAAGGCGGTACGGATTCCACGGCATCTCCCACGAGTTCGTTACCCTGGCCGCATCCGAGAAGCTCGGCATTCCCCTTGAAGAGCTCAGGCTCATCACCGCCCACCTGGGCAACGGGGCCAGCATGACGGCCTATGGGGAAGGACGCGTGCAGGACACCAGCATGGGGTTCACCCCCTTTGAGGGACTCATGATGGGAACGCGGGCAGGCTTCGTGGACCCTGCGGTCATCTCCCACCTCACGGCCAGAACCGGCGCCCCGGCTGAAGAGCTCATCGCCATCCTCAACAACGAGAGCGGCCTGAAGGGTGTCAGCGGTGTGGGGCGCGACATGCGAAACATCCTCAGGGAGCGCGCCAGGGGAAACGGACGGGCGGACCTTGCATTCCGGATGTTCATCCATGTTCTGCGCAGGTACGCCGGTGCCTACGACTACCTCCTCGGCGGAGCCCATGCCTTTGTGTTCACCGGAGGGATCGGTGAGAACTCGCCCGAGGTCCGAGAGGCGCTCTTCCACGATCTGGCACCCCTGGGCATCGGAATCGACGCGGAAAAGAACCAGGGAGCCGTCCGAGGAAAGACCGCGCGCATCAGCACCCGGGAAAGCAGGGTGGCGGTCTGGGTCATTCCCACCAATGAAGAGCGTCTCATCGCCCGCCGGACCTACAGCAAGATAACAAACCTTCCCTCTTCTTCCTGAACGCATCCCTGTACAGAAAAAACTCAATATTTTCAAGGATTCTTCCGAAAAAAGAGGATGTATGGGTATGTGCTGAACCGTATACGTATAAAGGAAGAAACGGATATTGAAATGAAGCACAGGTTCCTTTTGCTCGGACTGCTTGCTGCTTTGTTGTTCTGGGT
>CAZSUQ010000126.1:0-10319 GCA_964609935.1 uncultured Thermodesulfobacteriota bacterium
CACACAGTGCAGCGCGGCGTACAAGCCGTAGAGCATGTTGATCGGCGCCGTGTGGTGGTAGGCGCGCGTCGCCCCTTCCCAGTAGTTCACGATAAGAGAGAGATCGAGGTACCAGTTGGGAACCTTGGACGCGCGATCCAGCAGCTTATCGGCCGCCCGGTCCGAGAAGCAGACCGGGGCGAGCCCCGGCGGGCAAGACAGGCACTTCTGCGTTCCGCTGTAGAGCGCATCGATTCCCCACTCATCCACCCGGACCGGCATGCCGCCAAGGCTCGTGACCGTGTCCACCAGGTAGAGCGCACCCGTGTTCTGTACGACGGCGCCGATGTCGGCCACCGGGTTCGCGACACCGGTGGAGGTTTCGGCATGGACGACGGCGACGATCGTGTAAGGCCCGTCGGCCAGTTTGGCTTTGACGGCGGCCACCTCAACCGGAGTGCCCCACTCGAAATCCAACGTCTCCACCTGCGCGCCTACCCGCCCAGCCACATCCACCATGCGCGTTCCGAAGACGCCATTCACGAGGATCAGGACGCGGTCGCCGGGCTCCACCAGGTTGACAAAGCACGTCTCCATGCCTGCCGATCCGGTTCCGCTCATCGGCATGGTCAGGCGGTGCTGTGTCTGCATGATCGCCTGCAGCATCTCCTTGATGTCATCCATGATCCGGATGAAGCGCGGGTCCAGATGCCCGATTGTGGTCGTTCCGAGGGCACGGTAGACTTCGTCCGGCACACAGGAGGGCCCGGGGCCCATGAGCAAGGTTTCCTTGAGATCGGCCAGGCGGTTGGGGCTCGTCATCGTTTGGCAGCTCCTATGCAGTGAATTGACCTCAGTCAGTATGATCGGATCGTGCCCTAAGCGCAACCTGGTTAGGGCTGTCCGCCCGTCCGTCGCTGTCCATCCTCTTGGATGCCGGATGTGTCGGGGCCCGCTCGTTTTGGCGAATCTCGTTGCGTGCACTGAAGCTCGGCGGGCCTTCGCCGCATGTCGGTGCGCAGCACGATTGCCGTTCCGCCGCCGCCCTGTAGAGAGTAAGGATACCCGTCACTCTCATACGCGAAGACATTTCCAGTGGGAACGGAGGATCTTGGGGTGAGGAGGGTGGCAAAAACTATATACTTCAGGAAATCCCATTCTTATATATGGAACATTTTGACGGAGAAATATGTTATGGTTTCAGCATCTCATAAACAGGGCAGAGGATAATTTCCGGTTAAAGATATTCCTGTTGATGGTTAAGGAACCACAGGGAAGGGAAACCTTTGGAACTCCATGTTTTTGATTCCCTCGAGGCTCGATTCACTCATCAGAAGGAGATCGCATGGACGGGCAACCCGAAAAGGAAGAAAGGGGATTCAAGGTCAAAGAACACAAGGCCCTCGAGGTTGAGAAAACGATTCAGCATGCTTCTCAGCAGGGGTGGATGCATCTTCTGCTCCACAACCGGAAAAAGATCTACAGCAAGATCCTGCAGTATTTTGCATTGCATTACATGACGCCCCCCCAACTTCGGGTCAAATTGCAGGCGTGGCGAGGGGTTCGTTTCAAAGATCCGAAGAGCGTGTTTATCGGTGACAACGTCAACTTCGACGAACGGGTGCCGGAAAACATCCAGGTAGGCCGGGGCGTATGGTTCGCTGCTGGAAGCAGGATCTTCACGCACCGGTTCATCTCCTGGCGTTTCGTTGAAAGGTCTCACGTGATCTTCGAGGACTACATCCGCGTCGCCTCCAACACGATCATTGTCGGCCCAGTGACCATCGGTGAGGGGGCTGCCATTGCGGCCGGGTCCGTGGTACTCAAGAACGTACCTCCCTACACGGTCGTTGCGGGCGTGCCGGCAAAGCCGATCGGCGTGTTGCCCAAGGAGATCGTGGACTTCGAGCTTTTTATGAAGGGAGATTTCGAGACGGGAACAGAGAATTTTGTGGGCTATCTCAAAATTGTCGACGAGAATGAGAGACCTCTGTAGACGCCAAACGAGCTCAGCCCTTGGCGGTTCTGACAAAATCGCCCTTTCCTTTCACGTAGAGGGCACCTTTTCATTTAGAGATCGTAAAGAAATCCGCCTCTTAGATTTTCGCACTCCCTGCCGGTGTGCCTCAGCAGTGCAATGGCGGCTTCAAGTTGTGTGTCCACGCCCAGGGCGATATCTCCGGGTGCTTGCTCCACCCAAGTGTCCGGGGCAATACCTGTTCCCTCGATCTGCTCATCGGTGCGCTGGTAGATTCGCTGCATCTGCGAATAGGTATACGTCACATCCGATTCCGGCAGCGAATCGCTCTTCGGGGCCCCGGTCCCGCCGCACGAGGGCGTCCCGAGCAGGGTAAACGTTGGCACGTAGGATGCCGCCGCTGTAAAAAAGTCCGCAG
Organism: uncultured Thermodesulfobacteriota bacterium; assembly: GCA_964609935.1. Lineage (GTDB taxonomy): Bacteria > Desulfobacterota > DSWW01 > DSWW01 > DSWW01 > CAYTRL01. The sequence goes on from CAZSUQ010000126.1 coordinate 2,376, forward strand.
CGCTCACGCAGGCACCGTTGATGAGAAACACAACACGTGTTCGAACCGGTTCACGGCCGGGGAGAACAGGGTGAGGAATCCACGGGGTGAAGTCATCGTGCCCCGGTCCGTTTTTGTAGCGGAAGGAAACCGGGCAGACGATGTGATCCAGAAAACGGGCGAGCACCTGCATGGCCGTGAGATCCGATCCGCCCCGGTTGTATCTGGCATCGAAGATGATGCCGCTCAAGCCCTCGAAGTCGCTGAGAGCCTGATCCAGGTCAAGGAGAATCTGATCCGCCGAACCGCCGGACAGTGTGGAAAGGTGAATGTAGCCGAGGTCCTGGTCAATGGACTTGTACTTGAGGATCGTACCGGATGCGTCCTCCAGGAAATCTGTCAGCACGTTGGGCTTGCAGGAGCCGGCCCCGCCGCCGGTTCGCCCGAGTGCAACCTCGAAAGGCACGTCATCACGAATCAGTGTGTAGACAACGCTGTCTTCACCGGTGCTGAACCGGTCCACAAAGGGCAGGCGGTAGAAGTCACAGCAGTGGGGGGTCGAGCATCCCTCCCATTTCGTTGCGCGTGCGAGGACATCGTCAACCGCCTCCCCGTCGATCCGGATCACTTCATTGCCCAGTTCCACGCCTTCCTGTCCGGCCTGTTCGGTGAGCCGTGACACATAGACCCGTCCCCCGGTTCGCTCCAGGCAGATCCCGGTAGCCGGCCTGTAGGGCTGACGCTCGGGTGGTACGCCTGCCAGGGAAGACCACGTGTGGCTGTCGGACAGGGAAGCGGAAATCTCGGCAAGCATCAACCGGAAACTCGAGAGGTCTTCCTCGGCAAAGGCCCTGGGCTCGTAGGCGTTGAACACGGCGTCCCAGTTCACGCCTTTTTCCATGAAGTAGGCATACCCCTCGTCCATGGTCTGCCAGTAGCGGAGAAAATCCTGGTAATAGGGACCCTCGACTGCAGGCTGTCCTGACGGCCGGGAGCCGGTTGTGCCTTCCCCGGATCCACAGGACAGGGCTGCCAGCAAAGGGAAGAAAAAGAACAGAAGCCGAAGGATCCCCTGCATTTGAGGCCGGTGATAACGCATTTGCTCCCTCGCAATATTCGCTACTTTACTCCTTTACGTCGCCGTATTTATGAAACGAAGTACGAAGATTCGCTGCTCGTCAAGCGGGACCGAAACGGCCCTCCAGCACATGGACAACACTCGCCCGCCCGGTTTCCTGCAAAGCGAGCGAATCGGCGTAGTCCTGCGGGTCGTGCAGCCGGGCGTGCTGAAATCCGGCGTCCATCAGGGCCCTCTCTGCGTCATCTCCGTCCTTGAAGTGCAGATAGGTCTTTCCCCTGGTGAACAGGTGAAGGCTGCCGCGCCAGGCCCTGGCAAAGACGTCCGTCGGGGTTGCAGACTCGGTGTGCAGATCCGTCAGGTAGAGCGACCCGGGAGAGGGAGCCAGGTCCGCGAACCGGCTCCACATCTTCATGACCGCATCCCTGGGAAAGTAATTGACAAGGCCTTCGGTGATGATTGCGGCAGGCCCGGCCTCCAGCAACGGCCTGATCGCTTCTTCCATGTTCAAGGGGCCGGAATCCTTTGTCACGTCCACGGCGACAACCCTTTGACTCTCGGGCGGCAGCCCCGCCTTTTCGAGCACCTCGCGCTTCGTTGCAGCCATGTCCGGCAGGTCGGCTTCGATGTACACGACCTTCCCCCCGAATTCTCTTTTGAACCGATACCCCCGGGGAGACATGCCGGATGCGATCTCCACGATGGTCCTGATACCCCGGTTCTCCACGGCTTCACGGAGAAGATGATCGATCAGCCTGTGGCGCTGCAGGATGAAGTCTTCAGGGAGGAGGCCCCGGTTGAACAGGGAGGCCGTGCGAATGATGGGCTGCACCGCTGCAAACAGGGCATGGCCACGGCGTGAATAGAAGGCTCGAGGCGCAAGGCCGTTTCGGTAGCAGACGTGGCCCGTATAGTAGGCCGTGGGAGAGATCCTGGCACTGGGTGTTTCAGAAGCCGCCAATTCCTAATCCTTGCCCGCATCTTCCATGCTTCCAGCGCTCATGCAACGAAGTTTCATGGAATATGCGGGCTAAATCTGCACCATCCATCGTATCGCCCGGTTGATCCTGTCATCGGCCACGGGATGCCGAAGGGGCACGAACATCCCCTTGCGCCACAGGCAGTGAGCACAAAAATCCACGGGATCGCTGCTCGCCAGCCGGCGCCTGAACTCCTGGTACGCAGGGCCGTTCCAGATCTCCTCCACGGGAGTCTCGAATACATTCCCCAGTTTCAAATCACCCAGCCACTCGGGATCACTGATCTCGGAGCAGGGTGTCACATCGCCCTCGCAGGTTACGTACATGCCGTACCACGGCCAGTAGCAGCTCGTGGTCCCCCGGGACCGGAACCTTCCGTGCGGTTTTGTCGAGGACATGTACGTTGTGATCCCCCGTTTCCTGCCCAGGGCGCGGACCTCTTTCAGCGTGGCGAGCAGTTCCTTCTCCGGAACCTTGGGGCAGTCGTAGTCAGGGTAGATGGTGGGGTTGCAGAGGTCGGGCGTCACCAGCACGGTGTCCACACCCATTTGATCCGCAAGTCCCATCAGGCGGGGGACCTCCCGGTAATTCAACCCGGTGACCACGGTCACGAGGAAGACCTTCATCCTGCTTCGGGACTCTTTCTTCTTCCGCATGAGAACCGTGATGTTCTCTACGACCTGATCAAAGTCGGCCCCCTTTTTGGTGGCCTCATAGGTCTCCTTTGTCCCGCCGTCAAAGGAGAGTTGGAGATATCCCAGCCTGGAATCCACGAGCCGCCCCGCCATGGACGCATCGATGAGGGTTGCGTTGGTGGCCATCATGATCCTCACATCCGCATCCTCTGCATACGCGATAAAGTCGAAGAGCCTTTCGTTGAGAAGCGGCTCACCGATCCCGATCAGCAGCAGGAAATCGAGCCAGGGGAAGCGCTCCAGGATTCGGGTGTAATCCTCAAAGGAGAGCATGTTTCCCAGGTTGCTCGACTTGTTCCTTCGGCACATGGGGCAGCTCAGGTTGCAGGTGCTGGTGGGATCGAGTTGAAGGAGTATGGGGTGAGAATCCAGGGAGGAAGAGACCCTTTTCATGTGGGCAAGGGTCCGGATCTTGTTCACGACCCTTGCCGTCATCGGGGCCTGATGGTACCTGTCCATCACAGAGCCCTTTCCTTTCACGATGAACAAAGGGATTCAGCCTCTTGATGAAGAAGATGGGAACCTGCCCTGGAACGGAATCAAGATAAGGGGGGGGAGCGTTTTGTGTCAAGAAAAAGCTCGGTTTGAAGTTCTGATTTCGCAGATAGTAGAATGGCATCCCTCATGCTCAAGGGGAACCGGTGACATCAACTCACTAAGGGTGCAGCATGTCCAGAGGCCACACCACGGACGATCAGGAAAGCAGGTCTTTTATCACTCGCAGGCTGGCGAAGGCGCCGCAGCATGTCGTGGTTGCGTACGGTGCCGTGGCGGCATTCGGGACCTACTTCTGCATGTACGCCTTTCGGAAGCCGTTCCAGGCGGTTGCCTACGAGGGATACGGCGACCAGATGGGGATCAAGCTCAAGACGGTGTTCGTGCTCAGCCAGATCATCGGATACGCCATCTCCAAGTACCTGGGCATCAAGATCTGCTCTGAACTCACAAAGGAGTACAGGCTGCCGATCCTGATCGGGTTCATCCTGTGGGCCGAGATGGCGCTGGTGCTGTTCGGACTTGCGCCCCTGCACCTGAAGCTGATTCCCCTTTTTCTCAACGGCCTGCCGCTCGGGATGGTGTGGGGTGTCTGCGTTCTCTACCTCGAGGGGCGAAGGATCACCGAGTTCCTGATCGCCGGGCTGGCGTGTTCGTACATCATCGCCAGCGGTGTGGTAAAGGACGTGGGACGACTCTTCCTGAGCCACCTGGATGTCGATGTTTTCTGGATGCCTGCCGTGACCGGGCTTGCGTTCCTTCCGCTGTTCCTCCTGTTCGCGTGGCTCCTGAGCCACATGCCGGCGCCGAGCCCGGAGGACAGGGTCCACAGGGCCGAGCGCAAGCCCATGACAGGAGCGGAGAAGGTGGAATTTCTCCGGTTCTTCCGGGCGGGCATCATCGTCCACCTGTTCGGCTACCTGCTGATCACCGCGTTTCGTGACGTGCGGGACGCTTACAGCGCCGAGATCTGGGACGGCCTGGGGCTCGGCAGCGAGCCTGCGATCTTTACCCGCTGCGAGACCTGGGTGGGGCTGGCCGCCCTCACCGTCCTGATCATCATCCGGTACCTCGACAGCGAGAAGTGGGGTGTCATTCCCAACCTGATCTCCATGGCAACGGGCTTTGTCGTCATCGGGGTGAGCACGTGGGCCTTCGGCGCAGGCCTTGTGGGGGGATTCGCCTGGATGCTGCTCATCGGCATCGGCGGGTACCTGGCCTACGTGCCTTCCGACACGATCTATTACGAGAGGCTGATCGCCAACGCGAAGTGGGTGTCCACCGCGGTGTTCATGTCCCTTGTCATGGACGCTTCGGGCTACACGGGGTCCGTTGCGATTCAGCTGTACAAGAACTTCGGGGCAGGGGAGATCTCCTGGGTGGCCTTCTTCCGCGGGTTCTGCTATACGCTCTCGGTCCTGGGGCTGATGATCACCGCCTTCAACCTGTACTACTTCCCCCGCAGGGTCCGTATCCGGCGTGCGCAGATGGAAGAACGGGGAGAGGGGAGGGCGCTGCCATGATCATGATACGCCTTCCCCTACCTCTTCTTATTGATATTGTGCAGCAAAGGCCTTGAACTTGCCGTCCAGTTCCCTGGATTGCTCTTCCGCCTCCTCCGGTTTCACCTTCCTGCAGTCGTAGCCCAGCATCTCTTTCATGATGGCGGCGGAACCTTCCGTGTAATGGGCGGTCCCATCCGGATCGATCCGTTCGATGCCGTCATACCGCTGCCCTTCTTCATTGATGCGTACGGCTTCCTCCAGGGTCAGAGGTTTTGGAAGAACAACGCTTCCCCCCTTCCGGTTGACACGCACGGGATAGCCTCCCGGCAGGCCCGAGGGAGCAGGCGCGTGCATCAACTCACCGGCGTCGTCCGCCATGGCCAGCGTTATGGCTGCGGCAGAGGAAGCGGTCAGGATCTGTCCATCCCGGCCGCCGGACCGTCGAAAACGGGTGGGGATCTCGGCAAAGACCTCTTCCATGTTCAGGGCGCCGGTCACGTCTTCACCGTCCATCACCGCCTTCAAGTAGTAGGGCGCCCCACCCGCGGTGCCGAAGCGGGGCAGGTAATGGCTCACGTAATGCTGGGCCGCGAAGAAGACCGTCACCTCTTTCATGGTCCTTCCCAGCTTGTGGGCGATGGAGCTCCGGATTGCCGGTACGATGTTGGCCACATTACCGATGCCGATGGTGGGCGCCAGTCCGATCTTGTCCAGGATGGGATGGGTTGCATCGGGGAAGGCCGAGTTGATCACCTTGATATCCAGACCCGTCTGCTGAACGGCCTGCATGAGCTTGTAGACCAGTGTGAGGTGCATGGTGAGCCAGGGGCCGAACCGCGCAAGGTCCAGTTCCTCGAACACCTCCCTGGGCAGGGTGTTGATGACCCACCAGGACTGGAGCGACACGGCGCTGTAAATGAGATCGGGCTTGTATCGGCTGATGATTTCCGCTGTCTGGTCGATGTTGAAAAGATCGATCTTTACGAATTCCACCTCGGGATAGTGGCCCATCTGGGCGGCGCCGAACCTGGCGATGTTCGTCTTCCTGTACGCCACCTCTTCGTTGATGTCGGCCGTTATGATTCGACGGGGCCCGGGGGCTCGAACGAGCATTTCAAGGACATGCCCTCCCAAATCACCGATTCCCACCATGAGGATTGTGGATCTTGCCATCTTTCCCTTCCTTCTTATTTGAGGCCGGGGCCAACCGCGCGCGTCCTTCTGCGAGCAACACACACCATTTCATAAAACCATGAAACAAGAAACGGCTCCTTATACCAGTTAGCGAAACACTTGTCATCTTGCTCGATCACTTGCTCGATCAAATGTCCGGTTTCTGTTCAGGCGGTGCCGTTTGTGCGTGTGTGCAGACAGGTCTCTGATTGACTCATCCCGTATCCTGTGATACGAGGCCGAGAACAGGGTTCCCCGGCTCGGAGCGCGGAAACGCCGCATCCGAAAACGGGACATCAGGGCCGGGGTGCCGGACAGACCCTTCAAAGGAGAAAAGCCGTGCAGAGTTTTGACGATCTCAGGGAATTCATGGGGTTGCTTGAAAAGGAAAACCAGCTGGTGCGGGTGACCCGGGAGGTGGACCCCGTCCTGGAGATCAATGCCATCGTGGACCGGCTGGCCAGAAAACAGGGCCCTGCCGTTCTTTTCGAGAACGTGAAAGGGTCGACCCTGCCTGTTCTGGGAAACCTGTTCGGAAGCCACCGGCGCGTTGCCCGAACCCTGGGGGCAGATGATTTCTACTCCCATGCCCGGCAGAGGATCGCCGAGGCCCTCGGCGGTTCCAGGGGGGAAGGGGGCTCTGTCACGGAACAGGACATCCGCAGCTCGTTCATGTATGCGCCTCAGGCCGACAAGGTTCTATCCCTGGGGCATATCCTGGAAGCACGCCCTTTGGAAGTGACCGAGGCCCCCTGCAAGGAGGTGGTTCTGCAGGGCGACGAGGTGGATCTCAACAGCTTCCCCCTGACCAAGCTGTGGCCGCAGGACGGGGAACGGTTCATCACCATGCCCATGGTGATCACACGGGATCCGGAGACCGGGGAGATCAATGCAGGAACCTACCGGATGATGTACCTGGAAAGGAACAAGACCTGCATGCACTGGCTGCCCAGGAAGCACGGAAACCTGCACTGTGAAAAGGCCGAGAAACTGGGCATGGACCTCCCGGTGGTGGTGGCCGTGGGATGCGACCCCGCCTTTCAGCTTTCCGGGTGCTTTCCCCTTCACGGCCCCATGGATGAGTTCATCGTCACCGGCATGCTGAAGGGCCGCGGCGTGAAGGTCATCCGGGCGGACCTTTCCGACCTCCCGGTCCCGGCAGGAGCGGAGGTGGTCTTCGAGGGGGTCGTAAGGGCAGGCGTCCGGGCCACCGAGGGCCCGTTCGGGGAGTTTCACGGCTACTATTCCCCGCCCAAGCAGACCCACGTGTTCGAGATACAGAGGATCACCACCCGCAAGGACCCCATCTGGCACATGGCCACCACGGGTCGGCCCTTCACGGAGATCCATTACATGTCCAAGGCCGCCGAGAGGCTGGGCATGGCGCGCCAGAAGGTGCTGTCGTCGGAGATCGTGGACATGAACATGGCCCGGGAGGGGTCTTCCCTGTACCTGATGATCGTTTCCATCGAGAAGCAGAGGCCCTTTCAGGCCCGGGAAATCATTGAGAAGGTCTGGAAGCAGAAGGGCCAGGCGGAGTTCGTCTCCAACGTGTTCGTGGTGGACCACGACATCGACGTGCACAACCTGTCCGAGGTGATGTGGGCCTTCTCCCTGAACGTGCGGGCCGACCAGGACCTGATGGTCTCCGACCGGCGCGATCAGGACCTGGAACACCCCGGTATGTCCCCCCGCGGGGAGGGCGCGCGGCTAGGCGTGGACGCCACCCGGAAGTGGAAGGAGGAGAACTACTCCCGTGAGAGGCCGGATATCGTCACCATGGACGAAGAGGTCACGGCCCGGGTGCTGAAGCACTGGGAGAACGACGGCCTTGCCTGAAACCCTGCCCTCACGTGGAAGCTTCCCCTGACGAGAGGCATGTAGAATTACCAGGGATCGATAAACCTGTTGCCTGTATCCCGGGGTTGCCGGGTAGCTGCGGATTTCAGGCCCCGCATGAGCCACTTGCGCGTATCGGCGGGATCAATCACCGAGTCAATCTCAAGATAGGAAGCCATGTTGATGGCTTTGCCGTGTTC
>CAZSUQ010000127.1:0-10295 GCA_964609935.1 uncultured Thermodesulfobacteriota bacterium
CCTTGTTGATGACCACGATCAGGTCGGCGTGGGTGATCCCCATGGTATGCTGCACGGCACCGGAAATGCCGCAGGCGATGTAGAGCTTTGGGGAGACGCTCTGCCCGGTCATTCCAACCTGGTGCTCCATGGGCAACCAACCCATGTCGCAAACAGGCCTCGAGGCGCCCACTGCGGCCTTTTGGAAAAGGCCTGCCAGTTCAAAGAGGATTTCGAGATTTTCCGCCGATTCCATCCCCCTGCCTGCCGCAAAGATCACCTCCGCATCCCGCAGGTTGGCAGATCCAGGAGATGCAACCAGGGTCCGGAGGATCCTGGTACGGGGTATAGAGGGCTTTGTCTCGGAGAGCCTGACAGCCCCTGGCTTTAAAGCCCTTGTGAGCTCCGGCCGGTCGCTTCCCGGAAGTACGGTCACTACGGCAGGACGGTCCCCGTCATGGGAAACATCCTCAAGGATCTTGCCGTTGCATATGGGGCGAGTAAAGACGAGTCGGTCTTTGCTCTTGAAGCCGAGGACGCCGGACAGGCAGGATGCGCCGAGATCTACGGAAAGCGCCGGTGCCAGGTCCCAGCCCATTGAGGAATGAGGCATGAAAAGGGTGCGGGGCTTGTGCTGTAAAAAGAACGATTTGAGTACAGAGCGATAGATGTCCGATTTGTAGTCGCCGGATCCCGGCACCTGGATACCCCAGGCGTCAAAACCGGTCTGTTCGACGAGTTCTCTTGCCATATGCTCCACAGGATCGCCCAGAATCACGATGGAGGGTCGTCCGCCCTGCTCGCGGGAAACACGCCGAGAAAAAGCCGCCACCTCATAGGTTTCCGACGTGACACGCCCCTGGGAGGCTTCGGCAAGGATCCAGATGTGAGAATTCTCTTGTGATGACATGGAAAAAATCTTCTTTACAGCATGCCTGTTTTTTCATGAATCTGGCGAATGACCTGGTCCGCTTTTTCTTCCAGGGTCCCCTCCAGGAAGATCCCCTCCTGGGGAGGGGGAGGAAGGTAGACGTGCACACGATCTTCGCTTGTCTTGCCTTTTTCCAGTGTATCGGCTTCCATGACCTCCAGGGGCACCTTCCTCGCACGGAGCTTGTTCGAAAGGCTTGGATACCGGGGCAGATTGATCCCTGACTGGACCGAAAGGACGCAGGGAAGAGGCAACTCCATGACAACCCTGCGCCCTCCCTCCAGTTCACGCTCCACGACGATTCCGGTCCTGTCGTGATTCAGGGTTTGTGAAACCACGCTCGTGGCAAAGGGCAGATCCAGAAGGGCCGCGACCATGGGGCCGGTCTGGTACCGCTGGGCATCCTCGGACATGACCCCGAACAGAAGAAGGTCAAAACGTTTCCCTGCCATAAAGGCAGCGATGAGGGATGCCGTTTCCAGGGCATCCGGTCTCATCTCTTCATGAATGCGGATGTGGACACCTCGATCAACGCCGAACTCCAGAGCACGTCTGACCACCTGTTCCGCACGAGAAGGGCCTACACTGAGGGAGACGGTTGCCACATCACCATGCTCCTCATTCAAGCGGACCGCCTCTTCCACTGCATGAACATCATAGCTGTTCATGCGAAACAGGAGACCCTCCTCATCGTAACCTGTTCCCCTGTCATTGATACGGAACAGGCTTTCCATATCCGGAACCTGTTTGACGAAAACAAAGACGTTCATATCCGTTCCCTCTGGAATCGCCCACACATGCGTAAGAAGTTTTTAACTATGCAGGTTAGGGGGCTGTGAAACAAGTGCTTGGTGCCCGTATCGGATGCAAAAAGATTCGTTTTGCTAAGGACATCAGATCCTTAGGGTCAGGACTGTTCATTGATTCAAGTGCATTATACACAACGGGGACAGAAGATGCAAAAAAACGAGCGCTCGATCGATAAAGCTTGACATGCCCAGGACCCCGATGTTAGGCTAGCATTCTCGTGGGACATCACATCAGGCAGGAAGGATTTCATGAGTACACTCATCATGATCAGACACGGCCAGGCCAGTTTCGGGTCGAGCAACTACGACAAGCTGTCCCACAAAGGGGTCGAGCAGTCATCCGTTTTGGGTTCCTACTGGGTTCATCAGAGACAGGGGCTGGATGCTGTATTCTCCGGGGTCCAGGAACGGCAGGTTCACACGATGAATGCGGTTCGGGATGTTTATGAGAAAGCAGATCTGGCCTTCCCGGATCCTGAAATCTGGGATGCGTTCAATGAATACGATGCAGACGGCATCATGAACCGCTATCTCCCCAGGCTGATGGAAGAGGATCCCAGGCTCAAGCGTCTTCTGAGCCGGACGGCTGAAAAAGGCTACGACTCAAAGGAAGGGCGGGCCGCGTTTCAGGAAGCATTCAGCACGGTCATGGAGCGATGGCTCGAGGAGGATGCGGATAAGGACGGCGTGGAATGCTGGAAGAACTTCAAACGTCGTGTTCTTTCAGGCATTCGGAGGATCAGGGAGGGATATCCTTCCGGAGCCATCGTCGCCGTATTTACATCAGGGGGACCGGTGAGCGCAGTGTTGCAGCATGTCCTGGAAACACCCGACAGGGTGGCTCTGGATCTGGGGTGGATCATCAAGAATGGAAGCCTCACGGAGTTCAAGTACAAGGGAGACAGGTTCACCCTCACCGGTTTTAACATGACACCTCATTACAATGATGACGATCTTGTAACCTATCGATAGCCCCGGCTGTTGATCCAGGGATCGGAGATCAGGAAAAAGCGAACAAAATCGAAACGGAAACAACCACAGAGAACTCATGAACGTTCGAAAGGGCGAAAGGAGCCGGCCATGGATTTTTCGATTCCCGAGAAGATGAAGGTCATCCTGGAAATGGTGCGCGAATTCATGGAGAAGGAGGTCTACCCCATTGAACCCTACTTTGCCGTGAAAACCTTTCGGGAGATGTGGCCCGAACTCAACCGATGCAGGGAAATGGTGAAAAAGATGGAGCTCTGGGCACCTCAGGTTACCAAGGAGCTCGGAGGAATGGGGCTGAAGCTCTTTGAGCATGCGCTGATTCTCGAGGAGCTCGGACGGAGCCCTCTGGGGCTGGTGATCTTCGGTGCACAGGCCCCTGATGCGGGGAATATCGAGATCCTTGAAAAATATGCCACACCCGAGCAACAGGAAAAATATCTGATGCCGCTCATTCGCGGGGAGATCCGGAGCTGCTTTTCCATGTGCGAACCGGAACTGGCAGGATCCAATCCTGTGGAACTGAATACCACAGCGGTTCGGGACGGGGGGGAGTGGGGGGTCAACGGTCACAAGTGGTTCAGCACGGCAGCGGACGGGGCGAAATTCGCCATCGTGATGGCTGTGACCAACCCGGAGGCCCCCGCGCATCAGCGGGCAAGCATGATCATCGTGCCCACGGACACACCCGGGTTCAACCTGGTTCGGAACATCTCGGTCATGGGGCATGCAGGGGATGACTATGCAAGCCACGGCGAGATCATGTACCAGAATTGCCGCGTGCCGTTGGAAAACCTCCTGGGCCCCCAGGACCACGGCTTCATCATTGCCCAGGAGCGCCTCGGCCCGGGCCGTATCCACCACTGCATGCGCTGGATAGGGATCTGTAACCGCTCCTTTGAGATGATGTGCAAACGGGCCTCGGAGCGCAAGGTGGGTGGGGGCCGTTACCTGGCCGAGAAGCAGATCGTCCACGACTGGATTGCCGAAAGCCGTGCAGAGATCTACGCGGCCAGGCTCGCCGTCCTGCATGCTGCGTGGAAGATCGAGACCCAAGGCGTGTACGAGGCCAGGGAGGAGGTCTCCCTGATCAAGTTCCATGTGGCCCAGATCATGCTGAAGGTCATCGATCGCGCCATACAGGTCCACGGCGGTCTGGGCGTGAGCGACGACACGATCCTGTCCTTCTTCTATCGGTCGGAACGCGCTGCACGCATCTATGACGGCCCGGATGAGGTGCACAAGGTGGTGGTGTCGAAACGGATCCTTCGCGACTACCCACTGCCGAAATAGAAATATGTTGGCGTGAACGTTTCCAGCGGTCCGCAGAAAATTCCCTTTGGGTAGGGGGGAGGCATCGGGCATGATGGACTTCCGGGAGTTTCAGAACCGATGGCCCCTCACCGTGGATCAAATCTGCCTCGGGATCGTGGACGAGAACAGCCACAGGATTTCGGTGAAGAAGGAACGGGTGGCCGTAAAGAACCTGAGACGGATCCTGGAGGCTGTTTTTTCCCTGAGCAGGGAAAAGGGCTTTCATGCCATGACCCTTCGGGACCTGAGCCGGGAGTCCGGGTTGAGCATGGGCGCCCTGTATTCCTATTTCTCCGGGAAGGAGGACCTGCGATCCATGATCCTCCGGCAGGGCGTACTCTATGGGAAGAGAATCATCCAGGAGCAGATCGCCCCTTACGAGGATCCTTGCGAGCGGCTCGAAGCCGCCATCCGGACGCACCTGTACCTGAGCGAGATCCTCCGGCCATGGTTTTACTTTGCCTATATGGAAGCAGCCTCCCTTCCTGCTAAGGAGAAACGCCAGGCCATGGATGACGAACGCGCCACGGAAAAGATCTTTCATGACCTCCTCTCCGTGGGAGTGGCGAGCGGTGTTTTTCACCTCAGAGAGTTGGGCCTGACGGCTGCGGCCATCAAGGCCCTGCTGCAGGACTGGTACCTCAAGCGCTGGAAGTACAAGCGCAAGGGGACCACCGTGGAGGATTATGCAGATTTTGTCGTCGCGTTTGTCCTGGATGCTGTCCAGGTGCCTGGAAAGACTCCATAAAGGAAAAGGGGCCCGTTCCCAGGATTCCTGCTCCTGTCAAAGAATGAATTCTGAGGCAGTGCGAAAAGACCATTGATTCATCCGTGGCCACTGGGACATGAGGCTGAAGAGGGTGTCCACCGTTTTAATAAGACGAGGGAATACATCGCCATGGCCTTTATCGATTCATCGAGACCGCAAAGAAAGGGCGAGGAACTGGACGTACAGGCGGTGAAGGATTACCTGCAAGCGAAACTCCCGGATCTGCGGGGAGAACTGGTTGTCGAACAGTTCCCCAGCGGGCATTCCAACCTCACCTACCTCCTTCGTTCAGGGGGACGGGAGTGGGTTCTTCGACGTCCCCCGGTGGGAGCGAAAGGGATCAAGGCTGGGCACGACATGGGACGTGAGGTCCGAATCCTTGGGAAACTTCACAGGGTCTACCCTCCTGCTCCAAAACCCCTTGTGTACTGTGAGGACGAGTCCATCATGGGAACCCCTTTTTACGTGATGGAACTGAAAAAGGGTGTCATCCTGAGAAAGGACCCGCCAGAGGGGCTGCACCTGGATTCACAACGGGTGGACCAGCTGTGCGCTTCTCTGGTGGACAACCTTGTTGCCATGCATGACATCGATTATGCGTCCATCGGGTTGGCAGACCTGGGCCGACCGGAAGGGTTCCTGGAGCGCCAGGTTCGCGGCTGGTCCAAACGCTATGAAAAGGCGAAGACCGACGAGATTCCGGAGGTGGAGGCGGTTGTGACATGGTGCAGGCAGAACATCCCGGAATCCCCTTCTCCTTCCCTCATCCATAACGATTACAAGTTCGACAACGTGGTTCTGGACCCGGATAACCTTTCGCACATCGTCGGGGTCCTGGACTGGGAGATGAGCACCATCGGCGATCCTCTTCTGGACCTCGGCGTTGCGCTGAGCTACTGGGTGCAAAAGGACGACCCGGAGGAAGTTCAACTCGTGAGGACCCTGTGCACGAACCTGGAAGGGGCCTGGACCCGGGAACAGATCGTGGAGCACTATGAGCGTAAGACAGGAAGGGATGTGTCCGGAATCGTGTTCTACTTTGCGTTTGCGCTCTTCAAGCTCGGGGTTATTGCACAGCAGATCTACTACCGCTATGCAAAAGGATTCACCAAAGACGAGCGTTTTGCCCTGATGCTTACCGGTACCATGATCCTGATGAGATATGCATTGAAGGCCATTGATAAGCAGAGCCTTGATTTTTAACCCGGAAATTGCACACAGCCTTCCACTGCGAGCGGTGACAACAGGCAACATGTCGGCTGGCCCGGGTGGTTGCGTGCCCTGCCGACCTCAAGAAAAGGCATTGTGAATCACGAGGAGAATCAGATGAGTGGAGAAAACATCCGGGAGGTGGCCGTGGTGGGATTGGGTTTCATGGGTACCGGCATCGCTCAGGTTGCGGCCATGTCCGGATATGACGTTGTTGTTTTTGACGACCTGGACGAGGCCGTGGACAAGGCCATGGAAAGCATCCAATGGTCCCTGGGCAGGCTCGTCTCCAAGGGGTTGTTCGAAGATGAAACGGAAAGGGTCATGGAAAGGATCTGTATCGCAAAGGGCCTGGAAGACTTCCATGGTGCGGACATGGTGATCGAGGCGGTCTATGAGAATATCTCCGTGAAAGAGGAACTTCTCGAACAACTGGGGGGGATCGTATCCGCTGAGGCCCTCATTGGGTCCAACACATCGAGCATCCCCATGGAAATCCTGAGCAAAAAGGTGCCCGGACCTCATCGATTTCTGGGGATGCATTTCTTCGGTCCGGTGCCATTGATGCAGCTCGTGGAACTGGTGATGGGCCCGGACACATCAGAGGACGCGCTGAAGAAAACCTGTGGTTTCATGGAAAGCATTAAGAAGCAGCCCATCGTGGTTCGAAAACCGAGTCCCGGCTTCCTGGTGAACCGGATCTTCATGGTAGCAGCCCTTGAAGCCATGCGTTGCTTCATGGAAGGAATCGGAACACCGGAGGACATCGATACAGGTATGCGCTTGGGCTACGGCTGGTCTGCCGGTCCTTTTGAGGTGATGGACAATGCGGGCCTGGACATCATGGCCGGCGTTTTCATGGTCATGGGAGGAGAACCTCCACCACAGATTCAAGAGATGCTGGATAAGGGGCATCTCGGGCGAAAGACGGGACAGGGATTCTACCGGTACGGCCGGGACGGAAAACGAATCCTCGAAGAACCATGATGCTCCGAGGAGATGGGATGCTGGCTGACCAACGTGGAAACAAACCGTGAAGCGAATGAATGATTTTCTTCTCCATCCACGGAACATGACGTTCATGGTACAGGATGTACTGGGCGGGCTTCTCCTGTCCGGCAGCAAAGGGGCTGAGAGGGTCCAGGCGAACGGTGACTGCATTCTGCTGGACGGAAGAACCGGAATCGTTGCAGTTGCAGACGGCTCGGAGAGAAGCCCCCAGGCCTCCAGATCCTTTTTGTGTGAACTGGCGGATCGAATGGGTGAGGAGAGGGCGGCAAGCGAGGAACATCGGGTACAATCCTTTTTGGACGCGGTTCAGACCGTGCTCGACGCCTTTCCCTATGAGGAGCGAACCACCTTTCTCTGCCTCCTGCTCAATGAGGACGGCTCTGTTTTCTACATCAGCGGCGGTGACAGCCTTCTCTTCCACATGGACCCGCAAGGATCCCGGATCCTGTTTCGCAACCGGGCTAACATGGACTTTGCGGGTCGAAGCCGGAAGATAAACGATGCCGGACGGCTATCAGCGAAAAAGGGGGATCTTTTTCTTATCGCCACGGATGGGTTGTGGGATCTGTTGAACGGAAAAGGGAATGAATTGATCGCCGCATTCTTCAAGGAATTGCACAACAGCGCCTTTCACAGGCTTCCTGAGTGGATGATCCAACAAAGACACCCGGCTTTTCAAGACGGTAAACAACGCCCCTACGACGATCTCGGCATCCTGATCGTGGATCCCTTCACGCCATTTCGATTCCGTTCCAGGGTGATCCTCGGAGGGACAAGAAGAAGGGACGAGAAGCGCTACCAGGAGATGAAGGATCAGTGCAAACTTCCGAACCGCTATGTTCCGCTCCCTGAAAAAGGCGATTTCTCCTGGATCTTCCCCGACCTGCTCCACCTCCTGCAGGGCACGTCTTCATAGAAGTGTATCCGCCTAACCATCACGAACCGGTGGTATTTGTGGATTATCTTCGTGCGTTCCAGGGTCCACCTGAGCGACTCGAAAACTACCGGGCGCACCGGAACCCTCGAATGGCGTGCACGCTGTCAGGATCCGTGTAGCTGTGAGCGGCTGTACAAGAATTGCAGTTCAACGGGTTGCCACGGAACGGAAAATTGGTTTGATGATTAACGCCTACAGCGTGAGTTCGTTCACGAACTCGGTGAGCTGCTTCAGGTTCCGGCACTCTCGCGCCTCGTCACAGTTCTTGGCGTATCGGTGCATCATGGAATCCCCAAACCTCCAGAAGCCGCGGCTCTCGGGGTTGAGCCAGATGACGCGCCGGGCGCGCGTACGGATTTTCGAGAGGTAACCCTCGCCGGGATGGAAGAAATTGTTCCTTCCATCGCCGATGACGATAAAGGTGGTCTTCCTGTTCACCGCATCCATCCGTTCTTCGGCGAACTCCTTGAACACGCTGCCGTAATCCGTATACCGGTTGTAGGGTATGCCCGCATTGCTCAGTGCGGTCTCGATGGCCTCGTTCACCTCGTATCGATCGAAAAAGCCGGTCACCTCCCCCACCTGGTCCACGAACACGAAGCTTCGAACCTTGTCGAACCGGTCCTGAAGGGAATAGAGCAGGTGCAGCATGAAGCGCGAGGCGTTCCATACGGAACTGGAAACGTCACACAGGGTCACGATCCGTGTCTTGGATTTTTTTCGTTCCCGGAAGGCCACCTCGAGCGGAACCCCTCCGTAGCGAAGGTTCCTTCGGAGTGTTTGCTTCAGGTCGAAGCGCCCCTTGCGGTTTCTTCTCTGGCGGAGGCTAGCCTCGTCCCGGATCTTCTTTGCCAGATCCTGAATCACCGACTGAATGGACTTGATCTCCCAGGCCGTGAGCGCCCCGAACCCCTTCTCCATGAGATCCGCGTGGGGTTCCTGGCTCTGGCTGCGCTGCAGGTTGGCCTGAGCCAGCCGATCCACGTACTCCCTGATCATCTCGCCAAAGAGGCGGATCCTCTCCTCGATCTCCTGCTCCATGAGCTGGATATCGGATGCAGGGACCCCTTCCTCCTGGAGTCGCGCCATCAGGTGAGCCGCCTCCTCGGGCCAGCCATCCGTGCCGAACTCCCTGCGGATCTTCTGAGCGAAATGGGCTACCTGTAAAGGGAATCGGATCTGCTCCAGGCCCACCCTATTGCCCGCGTCCAGGAGCGAGGAGGAGAGGGCAGGAAGGCCCCTGAGGACCAGTTCACGGAACGAGGGGGAGATCATGCCGTTCAATTGTTCCAGAAGTTCCTGCAAAGGATGGTTCGGGTCGATATGGGACAGGGGGGAGGGAAGGGCTTCATCCGGTACCTGGAAGCCCTGGAAGTAAAGCTCAAAGAGCCTGTGAAAGGTTTCGAGATCTTCTTCCTTCTTGACCAGGGTTGCCTGAAGAAGCGTCCTGAAGGATTTCTTGCTGGCAAGGTCCACGTGGCCCATGCCCGACATGCAAACCAGGACCTCTTCCATGGAAATCCGGATGCCTGACCCGCGCAGAATGTCGACGAATTGAAGGATGTGTTCTTTCATCGGTCTTTCTGTTTCTGGTGCTCCGGGTCCTGCCCCTTCTTCTCTTCGCCTGTCTGGTGCGGGATCACGCTCCCGATGTTCTTGACAACCTCTTCCCTGTCCGAAGGGTTCTTCACCAGAACGGGCAGCCCTGCACGGATGATCTCAGGTGTAAGAGCGCGTGCATTCAGCAACAGGAGTGTCTTGGCCCAGTCCAGTGCCTCCCCGATGCTGGGTGGTTTCTTCAGATCCATCCGCCGGATCGAGTGTACGGCTTCAGCCACCTGTTTCCGAAGTCTTTCGTCGAGATCCGGCACCTTCTTTTCCAGGATATGGCTTTCCTGCTCGGAGGAGGGGAAATCCAGGTGAAGATAGAGGCACCTCCGCTTGAGCCCGTCACTCAACTCCCGGCTGTTGTTGCTCGTAAGAACGACCTGCGGGATATGACGGGCGGCAAGGGTCCCGATCTCGGGTATGCTGATCTGGAAGTCGCTCAGGACCTCGAGCAGGAACGCTTCGAACTCCGGGTCCGCCTTGTCCACTTCATCGATGAGGAGGACCGTGGGTCCGTCGGACATGATGGCCTTCATCAGGGGGCGGTGAACGATGAACCGGTCCGAGAAGAATGCGCTCTCTTCCGTGGCGATGCGATCCACCGCCTCGGAAAGGCTTTCGCACGACGTGAGCGTCTCAGCAATCTTGTCTTTCAGGATCTGCGTGTAGAGGAGCTGCTTGGAGTACTCCCACTCGTAGAGGGCCTTGGTTTCGTCCAGGCCCTCGTAACACTGCATGCGG
>CAZSUQ010000128.1:0-10276 GCA_964609935.1 uncultured Thermodesulfobacteriota bacterium
AAGTCAGTTTACCTTGTGCTTTTAGAGGTGTCTCCCCCCACTATGCCACTTCATGATGTTGAACGGTGGATCGGAGCGATGATAGGAATCTTAACTTGATCCTTCATGAAGGCTTTGTTACTTTGGACGTAGCCTCATCATCTTGCGTTCCAATGAACCTGCGTGCCAGAAACGACCCCGCCCCCTTCTTGAGGTTTCGAAACCGATGAATGTCCAGGGCCTTACAGGCAGGATCGGTCCCTACATCCTCATCAAGCGCATCGCCCGTGGTGGCATGGGAGAGGTCTTTCTGGCATGGCAGAGCCTTCCCGGGGGGTACGATAGACCGATCATCGTCAAGCGGATCCTGCCTCACCTGTCCGATAACGAGAAGTTCGTGGAGATGTTCCTCCGGGAAGCGCACACGGCATCCCGGCTCCAGCACGAAAACATCGTTCAAATCTACCAGGTGGGTCAGGAAGACGGCCAGTACTTCATTGCCATGGAGTACGTTGAGGGAAAAGACCTGCGTTCCCTTTTGATGAGAGCGGCGGAAAAGGGCATGAGCCTTCCCCATGAGGTGGCCTGCTACATCATCACCTGCGTCTGCAGGGGACTTCACTATGCCCACAACAAGATCGGGGCGGGAGGCGAGCCGTTGAAACTCGTTCACCGGGATGTCAGCCCGCAAAACATCCTTGTGTCCTATGAGGGGAGCATCCGGTTGATCGATTTCGGCATTGCCAAGGCAGCCGGGTTCAAAAGCTTGACCCAGCCTGGAACCTTCAAGGGAAAAATCGCCTACATGTCGCCTGAGCAGGCGAGAGGGGAGCACGTTGACCACCGTTCGGATATCTTTTCCGCGGGAATGCTTCTGTACGAACTTCTCACCGGCGGCCCTTTCTTTTCCGGATCGACGGACTATAACATTCTGGAGCAAATGCGGGAGTTTTCGGCAAAGGAAAAGGTGGACTCCAAAAGAGACATGCTTCCGGCGCCCCTTCAGCACGTGCTGGAGACGGCACTCCAATCCGAGCGTGAGAACCGCTATGCGGAGATTCTGGACCTGGAGAGGGACCTGGATCGTTTTCTGCACGAGAGGAATGCCCGGAACGGAGCCTCCTCGCTTGCGCTACATTTAAACCGTCTCTTTGCCGAAGAGATGGCCAGAGAGAGCGAGGATCTTGTCCGGACGCGTACGATCGCCATGTCCGCAGGAGCAGCGAAGTCCTCTGCTGCTGTGGGAGACAAGCCCGCCCCTGTGGAACGCCAGGCGGAAGAAGTACAGGAAGAAGTACAGGAAGAAGACAAACGCATCCTGAAGCACAAACTCGTCATCCTGGTTCTCGTCCTGATCATCATCTTTGAGATGGTCGTGTTCGTCTGGCGGGATTACCAGTGGCGAAAACAGGATCGCGCCCGCGCCTTTCCGCTCAAGACCCGGCTTCCACCGGCGGATGCGCGCCCCTGAACAGGACGCAGTTGTGGATCCAGAGAGCAGCGGCGATCTGCGGAACGGGAACAGGGAAGGAAACAGGAGAAGATGACAAGGGTATACCTGCAGATCAGGCAGAAGGGAGGCGGCGAGCAGAAGATCCCTCTGGACAAGCCTGAAATCAGCATCGGGCGATTCGAGAGCTGCGATGTTGTGCTGGCCGACTCCAACGTGTCCCGGTCCCATGCCAGGATCCTCATGGACAGCAAAGGAATCGAGATCGAAGACCTGGGCAGCAAGAACTTTACCTTTGTCAATGGGGAGGCGATCCAGCGACATCGTATTCAAAAGGGGGACGTGATCACCATCGGGGAGAGCTCCCTTACCCTGGAGGAACAGACGGAAGAGGCGGTGGTTGCCTTCAAGCTTTCCGCAGAGGACCTGGACATCATCGAACGGATCAGTCCTGAGGGGATGACCCTTCTCTCCCCGGAGGCCTACCTGGAAAAGGGGAAGCAGAGCCTGCACAGCGACCTGGGCAGGCTGGTTCAGATGTACAGTTTCAGCCAGCGGGTCAACGAGAACTTCCGGGACTCTTCGCACCTCATGGAGGAGATCGCCCGTTCCACCCATGCCATGTTCGGGGCGGATTTCTGCTTGATCGGTTTGCCTTCCGGAAAGGGAGACGCCGTTCAGAGGGTTGCGTTTCCCCCGCAGGGGAAGGACGGCCGGGCAATGGACGAACATCCCGTTTTTCCCAAGGAGGTCATGGAGCAGATTGAAGGGGAGACCAAGTCTTTCCTGATCCGCTTTGTGCCGTGCGTGGAGCATGAACCCTCGTCCCCCCAGAGATCCTGCTCGCTCATGTGTGCCCCGTTTCTCTCCCAGGGGGAAAGGATCGGCTATTTCTACGTCCTCCGGGATAACAAAAAAGGCGAGTTTACTCGATGGGATCTCGAATACCTCACGGCGGTGGCCAACCTCGGAGGGGTTGCCATTGCCAACGCCCGGCAATACAGGAGCGCGCTGGAGGAAAACAAGCGATACGAAAACATCCTGCAATCAGAGATCCGGTTCGTTGGCCAGAGCCCTGCTGTCAACGAGATCCACGAATTCATCCAAAAGGTTGCCCGCTCCAATGCCAGTGTTCTGATCACAGGGGAGAGCGGAACCGGGAAGGAACTCGTGGCCAGGGCCATCCATGCGTTTTCTCCCAGGAGGATGTTCGCCTTTGTGCCTATCAACTGTGCGGCCATTCCGGACACCCTGCTGGAGAGCGAGATGTTCGGGGTCGAAAAGGGGGCCTACACCGATGCCAGGGAAAAGCCGGGCCGGATCGAGTTGGCCAATGAGGGAACCCTGTTCCTGGACGAGATCAGCGATATGAATCCTTCTCTCCAGGCAAAGCTCCTCAGGGTGCTCCAGCAAAAGGAATTTGAAAGGCTCGGCGGGATCGAGACCAGGGTCGTAGACGTAAGGATCATTGCCGCCACCAACAAGGATATCGCGAAGGAGGTTCAAGAAGGCAGGTTCCGCGAGGACCTCCTCTACCGCATCCAGGTCCTGAAGGTTGCTCTGCCCCCCCTGCGCGATCGAATAGAGGACATTCCTCTTCTTGCCGAGCATTTCTTGCAGAAATTTTCCGAAAAGAACGGGACCTGCGTCAAAAAGCTGTCCGAGGAGGCCATGGACCTGCTGATGAACCACGGCTGGCCTGGGAATGTTCGCGAACTGGAGAATGCAATCGAGTCCTCTCTTGTTCTGAGCAACGACTGGATCCTGTGGCCACAGGACTTTCCAGGGGAGCTGCACAAAGCAACAGAGGAGAACGCCCCTGCCTACCCATCCATTCAGGATATGGAAAGGGAGCATATCCTGAAAACCCTGCGTTTCTGCAATGGAAACAAGAAGAAGACCTCTCGTTTGCTGGGTATCACCAGGCAAACGCTTGACAACAAGCTGTCACGCTACGGATTAAAAGATTCAGGCAGTATGCCAAAAAATCATACATGACAGGATGGAATGGATTTGGGGTGTTTTCCTGGACATTATGTCTCTGATTTTGTTACAAACTTTCAGATTTTCAACCGTTTTGAGCAAAGCCTGTATGAACGAATTTTGTGCCTAAAAAATTTACACTCCACTGAATCCAAACGGATCATTCTTCACTGACCGGCCCCCATAGAATCATCTTGAAACATTTATTTCATCAATTAAATCATGCAGTTGTGGCCTGAGTCCCTGATTTTCGATGCCCTGTTCTCTCCTTTGGTATCGGTCTTGCTCTTCTCATAGTGAGTTAAAGCAAAAAACGACTGACACCGATCGACTTTGACGGAGCATCGCAGAATGGGCATGATCATACCGTTTCGTACCTCCGGCCGCATTGCCCACATCGATTCGGCCCACCTTCAATTCCCGTCTCCTGCTGTGCCTTGCCCTGAAGAGAAGGGTGAACCACTAAACGGGGGACAGTCCTCATCACGAAGGATCAAGGAGTTCGAGGAAGAACTCCTGCAGTACATGGATGAATCCTACCTGAGAAGCAACTGCACAGTGGTCGTTTCCGAGAACCTCAAGGAAGAAGAGGTGGAGGGTTCACTTCCAGAGATGGCTCATCTGAAAGAACTCATTGTATTCAGTCCGGAAATTCAACAGGAGGGGTTTGCAAAGTCCGTTACCAGGGGTGAACAGCGCGACAACAGGGAATGGGGGGACGTCTTTCTCAAGATCGGGGATGAATATCCCTTTTTATTCACCATGTACACGAGCGATTACGTAAAGAAACAGTTTCAGCTCTATGGTGAAAAGATCAAGCCTTCCTCAAAAGACGTCATCCTCAAAGCGAAGCAACTGGGACCCAGGAACATTCTACAGGCAGTCATCAAATGGGTGAACCTTTATGCTCCCTGTGTGACGGGAAGGCCTATCTATCTGGAAGATGACGCGATTTTGCAAACCCTTTACTGTGACCCCGGAATCGAGGTCTCCTGCCCCGTCCCCTAACCCCCGTACCGTTCCGTCTCGAGGTTTCCCACGCCCAGAGGTTGGAATCTTTCCCGCGCTTCTGAAAGTCAGCGGATATGACGGATGAAAGGACGCAAAAGGGGGGATTCCCCCTCAAGCAGTCCGTGCGGCTCGGTTCTTCAGGAAGAGAAGGATCCAGGCAGCCAGCAGGATCACAAACACGCAGATTCCCACCCACTGGGTGGATGAGAGGTGGAGAGGCAGGGTTGTCCGGAGATCGTCCCTCAGAAAATCGATGAAGAATCGGCACCCAACGTAAAGGCCGCCGCCCATCAGAAAGATCTCACCTGGAAATTTCCCGGGCCTGGACAGTCGGTACAGGGTCCAGCCAAAGATCAGAAAGCAGATGAGAGACGCATAGAGCTGTGTGGGGTGAACAGGCAGGGATTCCAATGCCTCGCTTCGAATCCATCCATGGTTGAGATGATAGTTGTAGGCGAAGCTGTCTTTTGGAAACGGGATTCCCCACGGGAGATCGGTTCGCTTTCCAAAGGCGGTTCCGTTCAGAAAATCTCCTGCACGAATGATCCCGATTCCGAGAAACCCGTAAGGGGCATAGGCATCCAGGTAAGGGAAGATGCGCTCCCTCTTCAGGAGCAGGTAGCCCAGGCAACCCATCACCCCGCCGATTGCGCCTCCGTAGGTGGCCAGGCTTCCTTCCCAGAGCTTGATCAGGCGCATGGGGTGGGCCAGATAGAAGGAGGGATTCTCAAAGAAGGCGTACGCGCGTGCACCCAGGATCAGGCAGATCAGGCCGAAGAAGGTCATGTTCAGTGCGGTTTCAACGGGAAGACCCTGTTTTTGCGCCGTACGGGTTCCCAGGTAGATACCCAGAACCAGGGCAACCGTGATGGAAAAGAAGACCGAATAGATGAGAATCTTGGTCTCCGTGAACGGAATGGGGATCACAAACAAAACCGGGTGCATAGCGGCCCTCTCGCTCGAAATTTCTCTATTCTTCCCACTCCGGCTCGGCTTTGTCAATCAAGGCGGTACGCCTGACGCAGATCCTGTCTGGCATGCAGGCGGTTTTGTTTACTCCTCATGGGAATTGTGTTATGGAGAAACCTTCCTGACCGCCTGGTTGAGACGTCATGGAGACCGTGAATCATCCGGTGTGTTCGGGTGACCGGCCGGTGGTACAAGGGAGAAGGGCGGAAGCGATGAAAAAGGTTCGTTTTGACAGGCTTGATCTTCCGGAACGTATACGGAAGATTAAGCCTTTTCTTGCCATGGAGATCATGGAGCGGGCACAGCAACTGGAGGCCCAGGGAAGGCACATCATCCACTTGGAGATCGGTGAGCCCGACTTTGATACCCCCCCGGTCATCAAAGAGGCCTGTGTCCGGGAACTCCGCGACCGGAGGCCCCAGTATACGCATAGTCTCGGCCTTCTGGAGCTTCGTGAGGAAATCTGCAGAACCTATGAAGAGAGCCACGGGATCCGCATCACACCCGACAGGATCGTGGTCACTTCGGGCACGAGCCCGGCCATGCTTCTCGCCTTTTCCGTCTTGTGCCATCCGGACGACGAGATCATCCTTACGGATCCGCATTATGCATGCTACCCGAGCTTTATCCGGTATGCAGGAGGCAAGGAGATCTGTATCCCGGTGGAGGAGGAAAACGGGTTCCAGTATTCCATGGACGCACTGACCGCCGCCATTGGAGACCGGACGCGCGCCATCGTGGTCAATTCGCCTGCCAATCCCACCGGGACCGTCACGCCGCCTGCATTGATGGAGAAGCTTGCCGATGCGGGTCCTTTGATCGTGTCCGATGAAATCTACCACGGGCTCGTCTACGAGGGGGAGGCCCGCACGGTTCTTGAATTCTCGGAAGATGCCTTTGTGTTGAACGGTTTTTCCAAGCTCTATGCCATGACCGGATGGCGTGTAGGGTATCTCATTGCACCTGCCTCCTGCATGCGTGCACTGCAGATCCTCCATCAAAATTTCTTCATTTCCGCGAATTCCTTTGTCCAGTGGGCTGCGGTCACCGCGCTTCGGGAGGCCAAGCAGGAGGTGGAGAAGATGCGGAAGGTCTACGGTCGAAGAAGGAGGCTCCTGCTGGACGGGTTGAGACGTCTGGGATTCGGTATAGAGGTGGAGCCCACCGGTGCCTTTTACGTGCTGGCCAATGCAAGGAAGTTCTGCAGCGACTCCAAGGCGTTTGCCTTTGAGATCCTGGAACAGGCAGGCGTGGGGGCCACGCCGGGAATGGATTTTGGTGCCAACGCTGAAGGCTACATCCGATTCACTTACGCGAACAGCGAGGAGAACATCGAGGAGGCCCTGGAGAGGATCAAAAGGTTCCTCGAGAATCGACGATGAAGATTCATTCCGTCACATTCGAGAAGCGATCCAGGAAGCCGGACGAGTTCCCGGCGAGCCCCTTCTCCGAGGTGGCCTTCTGCGGTCGCTCCAACGTGGGAAAATCCTCACTGATGAATTGCCTGCTGAACCGGCGCGGGCTCGTTGCGGTGAGCGGCAAGCCCGGGAAGACGAGGGCCATCGATTTTTTCCTTGTCAACAATGCGTTTCGGCTGGTGGATCTTCCGGGGTACGGGTATGCACGGGTCTCGGAGCAGATGCAGAGGCAATGGAAGGTCCTGATCGAGGCATACCTCCGGAACCGCAGGGAACTGGCGGGCGTGGTTTGCATTCTCGATATCCGAAGGGACATCATGGAACAGGACCGGCAGCTGCTCGAATGGCTTGACGCCTGTTCCATCTCGTACATCCCGGTCTGCACCAAGGCGGACAAGCTTTCCTTTTCACAGCGGAAGAAACGCAGGAATGTTCTTCAGGCCGGACTTCCTGGAGGTGTGGATCCACTGATCTTTTCCGCCCGGACCGGCCTTGGGAAGGCCGAGCTATGGAAGCGCATTCATACGGTACTGTCTCGACAGGCCCTGACGGAAAAACAAAGCGAATAGGATGCGAACCGAAAGATGAACCGTCAACCCATCGGTGTTTTTGACTCAGGCGTGGGAGGGCTCACCGTCCTCAGGCAGATGATCAAGCGCATGCCTGCAGAGAGGATGGTCTACCTTGGTGACACGGCAAGGCTCCCTTACGGGACCAAGTCCAGGGAGACCGTGATCCGATATTCCCTGAACAATGCCTCCTTTCTCCTCGACAAGGGCGTCAAGCTCCTGGTGGTGGCATGCAATACGGCCTCTTCCCTTGCCCTTGAAGAACTCAAGAAAACCTTCAAGATCCCCATCGTGGGTGTTATACTTCCCGGAGCAAGAAAGGCCGCGCACTGCTCGAACTCCCGCAAGGTGGGTGTGATCGGAACCATGGCCACCATCAAGAGCAGGGCTTACGAGGTCGCCATCCGGCGGTTTGAGGAACATGCGGACGTCCTGTCGATTCCATGCCCGCTCTTTGTTTCTCTGGCCGAGGAGGGCTGGACCGGGGACGAGATCACGAGACTCGTTGCAGAGCGGTACCTGGCCCCTCTCAAACAGAAAAAGGTGGACGTCCTTGTTCTTGGATGCACCCATTACCCCCTTCTCAAGCCCGTGCTGTCCTCGGTTATGGGAAAGGATGTTCTCCTTGTGGATTCGGCTCAGGAGGTGGCGGTCCTGGTGGAGGAGACACTGAAATCCGAAGGGCTTGCCGTACAGGAGCCTGAGCCGGGCCGGGGCGTTTCACCCAAGATCTACCTGTCGGATGTTTCTCCCCACTTCCTCGAGCTCTCTGAAATCATTCTCGAGACCGTGCCGCTCGATGTGGAGTACGTGGACGTGGGATGAAAGCAAACATCGCTTCCAGAAACGGAAGAGGAAGCTCATGAGCGTCCAGCAAGGGTCCCCGAAGACGATTTCGGGCGAGAAAGAAGAGAGTGCTCCCATCACCATGAGGGCCATGCGCGAACGGTTCGGATTTCTGACCCGCGCCTTTTGCGAGCGATTCTTCTCCCCGATCCGATTTTCCCCTGCGCAGGAGAATCTTCTCCAGGAGCGTGCCCGGGAAGGGCTCATCGTTTATGTCATGCAGAGTGCCGGTATCCTCAACTACCTGTTCCTGAACTTCTGGTGCCTGCAGCTCAAGCTTCCCCTTTCCTCCTATGGGAACGGGATCCCTGTTTTCTTTTGTTTTCAGCCCCTGAAAGCGATCCTCTCCGCGGTGAACCGGAAGATACGGGCCGTTTTCCGGAAAGGGAAGGCCCCGGCTCCCGAGTCTTTTCCCGCGTTCTGTGAACGGTCTCTCGCGAACGGGAAGAGCCTGGTCCTGTTTCTCGGCCATTCCCGTCTGTTTCGGCAACGGACCTATGTGGAACCCCGTGAGATGATCGATACCCTCCTGACCCTTCAAGCAAAGCAAGCCGCATCCGTTTTCCTGGTCCCCATCGGGATCCTCTGGGGGCGGAGGCCGGAAAAGGTGCAGCGCACGATCATCGACATCCTCCTGGGCGAAAAGGAGACACCCGGGATCATCCGTCAACTGCTGATGCTCATGCGCTATGGACCCCTTTCCGTGGCCACCATGGGTGAGATCATCGATCTCAAGGAGTTTCAAAGAACAAATGCACACGTTGAAGAAGAGCTTCTCCAGAAGAAGGTCCGATGGGCCCTGCACCGCGAGTTGACCCTGGCCAAAAAGCAGATTGCCGGGCCAAGGTTGAAGCCGCGAAGACACATCTTGCAGTCCATTCTCAGCTCGAGAACGTTGCGTGAACAGGCAAGGGAGATCGCCCGCTCGGAAGGCAAATCCTTTGATCAGGTCATGAAGCAGGCTGCAAAGATCGTGAACGAGATCGCAGCGGATTTCAACAGCACGTACATCGCGTTTCTGGACTGGCTTTTGACCTGGGTCTGGAACAACATCTACAACGGGCTCATCGTGGACAAGAAAGGTATCGAGCGCTTGAAGGTGGCGAGCCGGAAAGGATCCATGATCCTGCTCCCCAGCCACAAGAGCCACATCGATTACCTTGTTCTCTCCTATGCCTTTTACCACCATGGCCTGCCGCCGCCGCACATTGCAGCAGGCGTGAACCTCTCCTTCTGGCCTCTCGGTCACATCTTTCGGCGGGCAGGCGCCTTTTTCATCCGCAGAACGTTTCAGGGGCAGCCCTTGTACACCGCTGTGTTCAGTACCTACATCAAACGTCTTCTGCGGGAGGGGTACGTCCAGGAGTTCTTTCTGGAGGGGACGAGGAGCCGGACCGGGAAGCTGCTCTACCCAAAACTCGGGATGCTCTCCATGGAGATCGACGCTTTTTCCGAGGGTGTCTCAGACGATCTCTTCCTGGTCCCTGTTTCCATCAACTACGAAAAGGTGGTGGAAGAAACCAGTTACACGCAGGAGTCTGCAGGGGCGAAGAAGCGGAAAGAGAGGTTCTGGGATCTCCTCAAGACACCCAAATTCCTCCGCAGGAAATACGGCCGGGTCTACATCCAGATTGCACAGCCTCTTTCCGTGCGTGAGTATCTTCAGGAAAAAAAGACCGACATGGTGAAACTGGGCTCTGAAGGGAGGCGAAGGGTGACCGAGGACCTGGCCTTTCGGACCTGCTATGCCATCAACGAAGTCACAACGGTCACGCCGGCTGCACTGGTCGCCACCGTTCTGCTGAACCATCCGAAACGCGGGATCGCTCAGCCGGAGTTGCTCAAGCGGACATCCTTCCTTTTCCAACTGCTGCAGGAGCGAAAGGCCCGGACCTCTCTGAGCCTGCAGAACCTTCGCTGGGCCCTGGATGAGGCACTCGATGTGTTCGTTGCGGACAAGGTGATCCAGCGGTGGGAAGATCCGGAAGGAACGATCTTCACGCTGGATGAGTCCAGGCGGGCCCCGCTCAACTATTACAAGAACAATATCC
>CAZSUQ010000129.1:0-10265 GCA_964609935.1 uncultured Thermodesulfobacteriota bacterium
TCAACCACCCGGGATCATCGGCGCGTGAGGACTGGAACCGCTTCGAGTATTTTCAGGATGTGGACAAGCAGATGAACCTGTTCGAGTTCAACAGCTCCCCCGCATGGGATCTCTTCTTCGAGGCGCTGGATGCTGGCTGGCACATCTCCCCCATGTACAACCAGGACAACCATGACGCTGACTGGGGCTCTAGGAACGGAAGACGGAGCGGTTTCTATCTCTTCGATCTCACCCGCGAGAACCTGCACGACGCCATGCTCCATCGACGTTCCTTTATGTCCTATGACAAGAATGCATCCATCAAGGTCACGGCATTGGAAGCGTGCTGGATGGGCTCTGTCCTGTCCGGGAGCCTGCCGCAATCCATCACCCTGGAAGTGGAAGCCTTTGACATGGACACAGGCGACGGCTTCACGACCATCGAGATTTACGGCCCGGGAAAAGAGCTTTTGGAAACCGTGGATTGCGGAGGTTCGGAGAACTGCAATGCCAGCGTTGCCTTCAATGTCTCAAACAAAGCCTATTTCGTGGCCAGGGCATCACAAGAAGATGGTGACTGGCTGGTGGGCGCACCTATCTGGATCGAACCGGCCGAAGGAAACGTGGATGCAGGGGCCTTTTAGGCTGCCTTAGATAGACGGGAGGTGGACCTTGAGCCTGAAAGATGCGTGTGCCATCGCCGGCGTGGGAATGACCAGACTGGGGAAGAAGAACGCGGAACGGAGCTCCATGGGGTTTGCCCTGGAGGCGACAAAGACCGCTATCGAGGACGCAGGCCTGAAGAAGGACGAGGTGGACGGCCTCCTGGCCATGCACCCTTCGCAGCAGGGCGAGCGGCACGGCTGGGCAGGGAGGATGGCGGACCTGCTGGGGATCTCGTCCAGCTTCACGGCCACGGTGGACTGCGGCGGGGCCACGCCCCTTGCCATGGTCCAGATGGCGGCCATGGCCATCCATGCGGGCATGTGCAACACCGTGGTGTGCTGCTACGGGTGGCAGAACAACCCCATCGATGTCCCCCTCGGGCTGCCGCCCGGCTTCGAGTTCACCCTGCCCTACGGGGAGATCGCTGCCGCACCCTTCATGGCCCAGGTGGCCCGCAGGCACATGGGCGAATTCGGGACAACGAGCCCGCAGCTGGGGGCCGTGGCCGTGGCCTGCCGCAAGCATGCCAACATGAACCCCGGGGCGCAGTTTCACGCCAAGATCATGACCCTGGAGGATCACCAGAACTCCCCGTGGGTGGCGGAACCGCTTCGCCGCTACGACTGCTGCGACTGGACCGACGGCGGCGGCGCGGTGGTGGTGACCTCTGCAGAGAGGGCAAAAGACCTTGCACACCGTCCCGTGTACGTGAGCGGGTGGGGGCAGGCGCACGGGGCGCCGCTCATGCGGCCCTGGCGCAATCCGGCCGTCACGGACTGGGGCGTGTGGTCCGGGGCCAGCGACCGGGCCTTTGGGATGGCGGGTGTAACACGCAAGGACATGGATGTGTGCCAGTTCTACGATGCCTTTACCATCGTCTTCCTGCTCCAGGTGGAGGCAGGCGGATTCTGCGCCCCCGGAGAAAGCGGGGCTTTTGTGGAGGGAGGAAGGATTGAACTGGGGGGAGAGATCCCATGCAACACGGCCGGCGGCCTCCTCTCCGAAGGGCACACCATGGGCATGGGGCACATGGTGGAAAGCGTCCGGCAGCTCAGGGGCGACTGCGGGGAGCGACAGGTCAAGGACGCAGAGCTCAGCTTCATCACAGGCTTCGGGGGCGTGGTGAACGAGTATCCTCCTACCTTCAGCTATGCCTGCCTGATTCTAAGGAGGTGACCCATGGCATTCCTTGATAACCCGCTTCCGTCCCCAAGCGAAGACTCCAAGCCTTTCTGGGACGGGTGCCAGAGACAGGAGCTTCTCATACCCAGGTGCAGGGACTGCGGGTATCACTGGTTCCCCCCTTCCCTTCTCTGCCCCGCGTGCATGAGCATGGACAGTGATTGTGTCAAGGCCAGCGGGAAGGCCACGGTCTACACCTTTGAGATCACACACCGACCCTTCTACCCGGCCTGGGACCCGCCGTACAACGTTGCCATCGTGGAACTGGCGGAAGGGCCGCGGATGCACACCAACATCGTCAACTGCGCCAGCGACGAGATACGCATCGGCATGCCTCTGAAGGTAGTCTTCGAGAAGATCGAGGGCCAGGACTGGATCCTGCCGAAATTCCAACCTGCGGGAAAGTGACAGAAGCCCTGAAACTCCGCACGTTCGGAAGGCCTGGTGCTTCCAGTTGTCATACCGATCCCTGGCATGCTCATACGAAAGAGATTGACAGATCAAAAGAAACAGGGATTGAAAGCAGGCGGAGGGCGAAAAAGCATGAAGGGCGGAGCCTGGTACACCAAGCTGCACTGGCAGGTATTTGCCGGCATGGTCATCGGCGTGGGCCTCGGCCTGTTTGGTGACCCGGAATGGGTATCCGTCTACGGATGGATCGGGGATCTCTTCCTTCGCTCTCTCAAGATGGTGGTGGTCCCCCTCATCGTCAGCTCCCTGGTGCTGGGCGTGGCCCGCCTGGGCCACCCGCGGGAGGTGGGCCGCCTCGGTATCCGGACCATCATCTACTACCTCAGCACGTCTGCGCTGGCGATCCTCACCGGGATGCTTTTCGTCAACATCTTTCAGCCCGGCGTGGGTGTTGACATCAAGGGGCTGGACACCTCGCAGGAGATCATGTCCAGCGGCCGCAGCCTGAAGGACGTCCTCCTTGGACTCATCCCCATCAACCCCATCGGCGCCATGGCGGACTTCGGCATGAGCAAGGAGGGGAGCGCAGGCCTGGTGGGGGTCATCGTGTTCTGCATCTTCTTCGGCCTGGGGACCGCGGCCCTGTCCTCATCCAAGCGGGAGGCCCTGCTTTCCCTGTTTGATGCGGTCTTTGACGTGATGATGAAGATCACCCACGTCATCATCCGCCTGGCGCCTCTGGGGGTGGCCTCCCTCATCGCGGTGGTCCTGGCCTCGGTGGGCCCGGAGGTCGTTCTCCCCCTGCTGGGCTACATGCTGACCGTGCTCGGTGCGCTGGCCGTTCACTTCTTTCTCACCATCCCGCTTCTGATCTTCCTCGTGGCCCGGCGCAACCCCTACACCTACATGAAGCAGATGGGCATGGCCCTTGCCACGGCGTTCACCACGGCATCGAGCAATGCCACGTTGCCGGTATCCATGGAGTCGGCAGAGACCAAGGGCAAGGTGGACAAGAAGGTGGTGGGCTTTGTGCTGCCCCTGGGCGCCACCATCAACATGGACGGCTCTGCGCTCTATGAAGGCGTCGCCGCCCTGTTCGTGGCCCAGGTCTACGGCCATCACCTCGGGCTGGACCAGCAGCTTCTCCTCTTTGTCATCGCCCTCCTGGCATCCGTGGGCGCCGCGGGCATCCCCCACGGCAGCCTGGTGATGATGACCGTTGTGTTCGAGGCCCTCGGCCTGCCCCTGGAAGCCATCGGCATGCTCCTGGGTGTGGACCGGATCCTCACCATGTGCCGCACTGCAACCAATATCTGGTCGGATCTTGCCGGTGCCGCCATCATCGAACGCCTCACCACCCGGCCGGGCAATGCTCTCGGCGATACGTACGAGGAAGAACCCAGCCCGTGAGAAAGAAGGAGGGGAATCCCCGTGCTTCACGCCTCGAATATTGAACGATATACCTGCTGTGCCTCAAAAGACCTTTGCTCCAGTACCCGTTCTCATCGCCACCCTATCTTGAACTCCGTTCCTGCCATGCTGTTCATCGTGTTCCTTTCGATGGTGCTGCCCACCGTTCTTCTCTGTTCCGGGTGTGGGAACAAGGGGGGGGCGGATCCCCTCGGCCTTGTCTGTACGGCAGAGCAGATCCAGGGTGTTCAGGTCCTGTTCGATCTTTCCCTGGGAGCCGATTTCTATGCGTTCCCCTTTCCCACCGACCTTCGAAGGAGGACCGGCGAGCAGGATGGCCTGGACCTGTCCGGATACCCCGGCCCGGGCCTGTCCTTCCTGAGCAACCTCCAGGCCCGGTACAGGGAGCTCGCCGCCCAGTCCAGGGGCTTCAGCCAATCAACGTCCATCTACTTCGTCTTCGAGGACGCCGTATCAGAATCGAACCTGCCCGGGTCGCCCATGGAGTCCGTGGAGGAGGACTCGCCCGTATTTCTCGTGGACATTGATCCTGTTTCAGCCGAGTATGGCAGGCGCATTCCCTTGCGGATCCGATTCTACAGGCAGCCGGGCAGCTTTCATCCCGGGAACCTGCTCGCCATGATCCCGCTTCCCGGAATCGTGCTCAGGCCGGACACCCGGTATGCGGCCGTTGTGCTGCGGTCCCTGGAAAACGAACAGGGCGACCTCCTGGGGAGCCCCCTGGACCTGCAGAAGCTCCTTTGCGGCGAGGCCCCTGCAGGTAAAAGAGGTCATGAGGCAAGAGAGCTCTACCGATCGCTCGCCCTCTTTCTCCAGGAGCAGGGCATTCCCTACCGATCCCTGGCAGGTGCAACCACCTTCACCACCGGGAACCCCGTGGCAGAGATGGAACGAATCCACGATTGTGTTGCATCCCTCCCGGTCCCTGACCTGTCGAGCCCTCTAGAGCAAACGCGTGAGCACGAGACGTACTACGTGCTCGAGGGAGCCTATCGTGCCTCGCAGTTTCAGACAGGCACCCCTCCCTACCTGTTCGGCGGTGGAGACATGGTGATCGATGAGGACGGCTGCCCTGTGGAGCAGCGCATGGACGACATCCCCATTGCCCTAGCCGTCCCAAAGGGGCAGATGCCTGGAGCGGGCTGGCCACTGATGATCTACATACACGGCACCGGCGGGGTCTCCACGCAGATGCTGGACCGCGGCAGGAGGCCCGCACCTGGAGAACCCGCACCCATGGGGTCCGGACCCGCCCTCACCTTCAGCGCCAGGGGCATGGCAACCGCAGGGTCGGCCCTTCCGGTCAACCCGCAGAGGGGCGGGCTCCCCGGCACGGACGGCTACGACTTCTACAACGTGCTTCAACCCCCTGCGCTTCGAGACAACTTTCGACAGGGGGCGGCCGAACACGTTCTCTTTTCAAGGCTGCTCAGGGAACTGCGCATCGACCCGGCGCTCTGCCCGGAGACCGATTCTTCCCTGGCGCCGGACGGAAAGATCGGGTTCGATGGGAGCTCCTTTTTTGCCATGGGCCAGTCCATGGGAAGCATTGCTGTAAACATCTGGGCACCCCTGGATCAGGACCTGGTTGCAGCGGTGCCTTCCGGTGCAGGTGCACACTTCAGCACCATCGCCCTGGAGTTGCGCGCCCTTCCCACCGGGGAGATCCTGCGTCTCCTTCTCGAGATCGCGGATGACGAGGAGCTGGACCTGTTCCACCCCTTCCTGAATATCCTCATGCTGGCCTGGGGTTCGGCAGACCCGGTGAACTTCGCAGCCCACCTCTTCCGTGAGCCTCTCCCGGGCCGAACAGCGAAACATGTGTTCGTGAGCCAGGGCTTCCTTGATTCCTTCTTCCCGCCGCCGGCACAGAACGCGTTCATCCTGGCTTCCGGGCTGCAACTCGTGGGAGAGCCTTTTCCTGTGGAAGGGTTTGACGAGATCGCTCAGAGAGAGGAATACCACTCATCTCGGTGCGGCCTGGAAGTGCCCTGCTCCCGGTCTACGGTGGAGGTCATGGACTACCTGGGACACGAGATCGCGGGTTACCCGGTCACCGGGAACATGCTCTCCCCTGACGGGAGCCCGGTGACAGCGGTTCTGGTGGAGGCCCTGGAAGACGGCATCATGGACGGCCACCACATCAACTTTCAACTGGACGGCATGAAGTATCAGTACGGATGCTTCCTCCGCACGCTCCTGGACACCGGCATGCCTGTCCTGCTGGAGCAGGACGAGCTCGGGGCGACGTGCGATTGACTTGGGATTTATATAGCGACATCATCGGCAAATCTCCGATGATGTCCGTTCCTCCCGAATCCCTGGTTTTCGCAGAGATCAGGCTGTCAGGACCGCCCGGCCCCTGCTCGAAATAGATGCCCTACCAAGGGCCGGGCCGTTCAGGGTTCGGCACAGCATGCGCGGGGAGAACCCGTTCTTCAGGGCCGCCCGTACCAGCTGCTTTCCCTCTGTGCCGGCCAGGTACTCCCGGGCAGAGATCCCGCGTAAACGCCTCTTCTCGCTCAGCAGCCACTTCAGTGCGTCAATGAACCGCTCGTTCTCCAGTTCCGTGCCGGGATTCACGCGGATCCAGCTGTTCATGTCCCAGTCCATGCCCCATCGCACGAACACCTGTTTGGAGAAAAACATCTGGAGGACCGCGATCATCCCGTCCATGTCCTTCAGGTCCATGATGATGTAGTGGCCCTGGGAAGGTGAGTAACGCAGGCCAAGGGCATCCAGCTCA
This sequence comes from uncultured Thermodesulfobacteriota bacterium, assembly GCA_964609935.1. GTDB lineage: Bacteria > Desulfobacterota > DSWW01 > DSWW01 > DSWW01 > CAYTRL01. The sequence goes on from CAZSUQ010000129.1 coordinate 6,416, forward strand.
CTGTAGAGGTCGTTGCGGCTCTGTGTGCAGAGCCGGTTCACCCGCTGGATCTGCTCGTCTGCATGGGTCAGGGCGGCCAGGGCCGCGGCGTGCCCCAGGAGGTGGAGACCGCTGAAGATCTTGTGCCCCTCCATCCTCTCCACGATCTCCTTTGGTGCGATTGCGTAGCCGATACGCATGCCGGTGAGCCCGAACGTGTGGGAGAAGGTCTGAATGTGGAGCATGTTTTTCCCCTGCACCACGTGCCGGGCCGCCCGGAACATACTCGGCTGGTACCGGGTCTCCATGAACTCGCGATCCGAGTCGTCGCACAAGAGGATGCTGTCCGGTGCGGCCTGGTAGAGGCTTCGGGCAAAGGCGTCAAAGCTCTCCTGTTCCAGGAAGGTCCCCATGGGATTGTTGATCACGTTGAAGTGGACAAGGCCGTAGGGTTTGCCCTGGTCCTGGGCCGCGCCTGCCTCCTGGAGGATCGCCTGAAGATCCGGTTTCCAGTCTTCATCAAGGGGAATCTTTTTGACATCCGCCCGGTTCTGTGCGGCCCTGTCGTGAATGATGTAGTAGGTGGGCCACTCGCTCAGCAAAGGGCGATCAGGAGAGAGGTAGGCATCGGCCGCCATGAACAGGGTTTCCGAGGAGCCGACACCCAGAACAACGTTCCCGGTTGACAGCTTTGCCTCCAGCCCGTTGTACCGGAGGACGGCTCTTTTCAGGTCGTTCTGGAGGAACTCGCCGTACCGGTTGATCCCACCCCCGCACAGGCCCTTGCCCATGACCTCCCGAATCGCTTCCACGCATGCAGGGTGCGGCCCCCAGGGGTTTTCGTGAAAGACCATGCGGGCCACGTTCTCGAAGAACGGATCCGGGGGAAAAGCACGTGCCGACGGTGGTCTCAGAAGAGAGGGCGACAGGAGGCTTGCCGTTCCCAGTGTTCCGGCTCCCCATCGCAGAAGATCTCTCCGGGACAGGGCCTTGTTGAGCATGTCTTTCATGGGCTTCTTCTCCGGTTGTTTCGCTCAGGCAACGGATGAACCTCGGCCTCTGCAGCCCCTTCCTGTCAAGGCTAGATCCCGTGGTAATAGACCGGGAAACAGGAGGGATAGGTCACTGACGGATCGTAACCCTTCAGGGCAGCCAGGAGGGCATCCACTTCGTCCTGATCCCCCACGGAGACTCGAACCCAGTTCCTGTAGTCCGGGTGAAAGGATCCGCCGGCCTGCACCAGGACCTTGCGGGCGCAGAGGTGCCTGCGCAGGTTCTCCCCATCCGAGCCCACGGAAACCAGAAGGAAGTTCGTGTGACTCGGGAGCGGCATGTAACCAAGCCTGTCCAGTTCCTGTGCGAGATGCTCTCTCAAGGCCGCGTTCTGTTCCCTCACCGAGTCGATGTGAGCAAGCCCCTTGGAGGTGAGGCTCCCCTGCGAGGCCGCGGTGGCCATGCGGTTCACGTTCCCCTCGAACATGCGCCATCCCATGTCCCCACCCAGGTAGCCGCCCAGGAAACCGTTCAAAAGGAGGATGAGATCCTCATGGCCCACCACATACCCCACACGCAACCCCGCCAAGCCAAAGGCCTTGGAAAGGGTTCGCCCCACCAGCACCGGAAAGGAACGAACGAGCGGAACCGCCTCGGGAAGCGGATCCTCCTGCACGTACTCCATGTACGCTTCGTCGATGAACACCACGGTGTCTTCCGACCTTCGATGGACCTCCCGGACGAAGGCCTTCAGGTCTTCGAAGGGAATCAGGGATCCGGTGGGGTTGTTCGGGTTGGCGATGTAGACAAGGCCCGTGTCCGTATCCACTTGATTCAGCAGGCCATCCAGGTCCACGGCATGCTGAGGGGTCATGGGTACTCTTCGCACCTCGCATCCCATCTTCTCCGCGTAGTGTGCCTGGAGGTCAAAGGTCACTTCCGGCATGAGGAGGCGTTTTTGTGGCCCGATAAACGCCTGGGAGCACATGTAGCAGATCTCCGAGATGCCGCACGTGGGAAACACGAACCTGGAGGAGATCCCGTGCCGCCTGGCAAACAGGTCGATCAACTCCACGTTGAGGAAATCCGGGTACCGGTTGATCCCGGGGAGGAAGTGCGTGTCAGGGGAATCAATGGCATAGGGTCGGCTCAGCATCTCGTCCATGGCTGCATGGGCCGCCTGAGAAGGGCCAAAGGGGCTCTCGTTGAATGCGAGCCGGACATACCCTTCGGCAGGAACCCCCTGATCATCTGGCCCCTGATGCGAACTGGATTTCGAATCCTTGCTGCCGCAACCGAAAGACGCGGCAGAGATCAAGGCGGCCCCGGCAGCCGTGGGGAAAAGGGGGGAAGGATCCCTCTCCCGGGGTCCCTGTGCCTGTGAAGCTCCACCCGTAGCATCTTCTTGCAGGGAATGCGTTGCCTGTTTTTTGTCCGTCATCTTTTCTCCGGAATGAGAAGGATCGCTCTCGCCCGCCCCTCCGTGGGAGCAATCTGTTACCGTGACGACCTTTGCCTCATTATAATCTTTTCGTTCTTGTGAACAAGCATGGGTCCGTCAACCGGATAGCCGTGAAGGCCGAGGCATCGACCCTTTTTCATTCCTTCCTTGAAATCACGGAATGAAAAATTTACCTTAAAAGAAGCATCCCATGTGTTTAATGAGAACGTTCCCTGACGCACGCCGCGATTTTCATGGGGTTTGCCGGGAAGTTCGAGGCGGTTCAACCCATAGCTGACCGAACCCGGATGCAATCACAGGAGATTCACGATGAAGTCCATTTCACGCAGAGAATTCTTACGGAACGGGGCACTCGGACTGGCAGGCTGTACAATTGCCTCGAGTTTCGTCGGGTGCCAGACAATACCAACGACGCACGATGGATCCCTTCGGTTTATCCACGTGACGGATACCCATCTTGACCTTGGAAAACCCAAATCGGTCACCTGGGTTGAGAGGCTGGTGGAAAAGATCAACAGGGAGTTTTCGTCTGTGGATTTCGTGCTCTTTGGAGGAGACAACTTCAACAACAACGTGTCCGGTGATGCGGATGCACTCAAGTTCAAGCGTATCGTGGACAGCCTCAACCGCCCCTGGTACGCGGTGCGCGGCAACAAGGAGTCCTGCCCCAGGCCGAAGGATGACCCCCTCGGCCAGGATGACTTTGCACGGATGTTTTTCCCGTCCGACCTGAAGGTGACGGGACGGGACTGGAGGCTCGACAAGGGCAGGTACTCTGTTCTTGGACTGGACACCACGATCGAGCAACAGGGCAATGGAATTTACACCCCTGAAACCCTGGCTTTTGTTGAAAGGGAACTGAAGACGAATCCCGCCCGGCATTACATTCTCCTCAACCACCAGACATACGGGAACTTCTGGGGAGGCACGGCTCAGAGCGACATTCATAAATACGTTCTCAACAACGTCGAAGAAGTGAAAAAACGCCTGTTTCACTACCCGAACCTGAAGCTTGCGATTTCCGGGCACAAACACCTGGACCATGTGGGTGAATCCGGAACGGTGAAGGTCATCTCAACGCTGGGCTTCGTGGTGTCTCAGGATTCGGAGGACGATCACCGTTTTCGTTTTGTAGAAATCAAGGGCAGTGCCGTCACCCAGAAAATCGTCAGCATCGCGTGAAGTTGATCCTCGATGGTTGTCCTGGGATGTGAATCCGTTTGACATGAAAGGAGAAACGAACATGGGTGTTCTTACTCCGAGACAAGAGAAATTATTGATGCTTTTCAAGAACGCGGTTGAGAGCGAAAGACAAGCCCAAAAAGCTTACACAGAGATGTTGCCATTCAACGACGATCCTGCATTAAACAACCACCTGCTAAAGCAGGTGGATTTAATATTACGGCTGAAAGCCGG
>CAZSUQ010000130.1:0-10180 GCA_964609935.1 uncultured Thermodesulfobacteriota bacterium
GGGTTAACGTGGTGGGGCGAGTGTTTCCATCGTCCTACCGGCTGCGATTTTCAAGCGGCTCTTTCACTCTTCTTCTCGATGCCGGCCGATCGTTTGAAAGAAGGTACCATGTATCGACCCCAGAACCTGACGAGTCCGGTTCGTGCCAAAACGTATCCCACCATGCCGGAGCCTGCCGTGAAATCGAGAAAGCGAGCGTGTTCCAACCCCCGCTTCAATAAGTAGAGCGCGCGCACAACATAGAGGAGTGGGTAGGAGTTCCATTGCGGTTCATGGGACGGTCGCACGTACTTACGAAGGAACCGGTACCAGGCCCGGGGAATCTTCCAGATGACAAGAACGTAGAGCAGGAGGTTGGCGATCGTCGCATGATGGATTTCATAGGTAGCGTGAATACCCCTCGTTTTGATTCCGAGTTTCTCCATGTCTTCCGCCAAGACCGTATTCGGAATGATCCTCAACGAGAAGATGTTCAACGTGTAGGGTCGTGCCATCTCGTAGAACAGATCAAGCGTTGCCAACGTATCTTCGCGCCTCTCGATCGGATTGTCCAGAATAACGTGGTAAGCCGGTGGTATGAGGTATTTCGAGTATCGGCTGAGAATGTCCCCTGCCTCACGGATCTTCTCCAGCGAGGTGGGACGTTGATAAAAATCCAGGATGCGTTTGCTGCCCGACTGGATCCCCATGCCGACCTGATTCATTCCGCCCTCGAGCAGCACCTCGATCTTGTCTGCGGTTATGTAGTTGGGCATGAGGCCGTAGACCGCAAACGGCAACCCGATTTCCGCCCTGAACCGCTGAGAAAAATCCTTCAGAACGTCGTACGGAAGGGCCATAAAATTGTCGTCGTGGAAGCACACCGCCGGGATATGGGGTTGTTTCTCCTTTGCATGCTTGATCTCGGCGATCATGTAATCCGCCGATGGATACCGAACGCGCCGGTATTCCTTGTCATATTTGATGAACTTGCTGTTGCCGCAATACGTGCACTTGAACGGGCACCCGATGGACCAGATCGTGCTGTAGCCGATGCCGATCAAATCCACGAAGTCCCTGGGCTGAATGGTGACAAACCCCTTGTCCGGCTTGTAGATTCTTTCGCCGTCCTGGTAGGTCGGGAATGGCAGGGCATCCATCATCCCTGGGGTCATTAAAGGCAGATTCGGGTTCTTTTTCACGCCTTTCGGGGTGTTAAACCAGAAGCTCGGGGTATCCAGGTAATCGCGACCGTTCTTGAACGCATCGTAGAACTGCTCGAAGGCGAATTCTCCTTCGCCTGTACAGATGGCGTCCGCGTGTTGAATGGCATCCTCCGGACTGATGATGGGATGGATCCCCCCCCAGAGGATAAACGTGTCGGGATTGATTCTTCTTATTTCCTGGATGATCGTCTTGGTCGCTTTCTGAAATAGCGACATGGACGACAGGCCGACGAGGTCACTGTCGGCAAGCGTTTCGGCGATCTTTCGGAAATCATCTTTGGTCTTCTCCATCCACCAGTTCATCGTGATCACTCGGAGCCATTGGCGACGGTTCCCCGTGGGTACCAGAAGCACGTCGGTATCCGGATGGAGCTTCCGGACGTAGGCGGACATCTTCCTGAAACCGAGGTTCTCGATGCCATCTTCAACGCTGGCGATACGAATCTTCATCCAAGCTTCTCCGCGCAAGGGAACCCGGTCCTGGAAAACAGGCCTTCCTGGAAGGGTGAGTGCATTTTTCTCATGAAGGACCCTCTTTCTTTGATGCCATCGATGGTGAATAGTATACAATATACGTCATCTCCTGTGTACGCCCCGGGATGCCTGGTGAATCGAAGCCCTCCTGCTTCCTGGTAATGATAAGCCAAAGGAAAGGCTGTGGAGGGAAACGTTCCCACTCGAACCGAGTCAGGTCCGATGATCGCGAAAGCAAGAGAAAGAAAAGCAACGAGTTCACTTCCGTGTCCTTCCGTTCCTTTCCTGGTCTTCCTGCTCCTGCTCTCTGCCTGCGGCAACACCACCGGGCAGCAGGGAATCCCCGACCCGGGGCCCCTTCTTTTCCCAGGCCTCTACGATTTCTTCGGCACCTTTGCCGACGACCCCATGTACGCGGACGGGACCGGGGATTGCGCCATCCCGCCACCTCTCGGCTGCCCCTCTGTGACCACCTTCTGCATCTACAAGCTCTTGATCCAGGCACCCCGGGGCAACGGCATCCAGGAGATACGGGGCTGCTCGGAGAACCCGGTCGATGCGCATTACGATCCGGCCTGTGAGGGGGATCTGTGGAACGTGGCCGTGGGAAGCGTCTACATGATGCCCTTTGTCCTTTCGGATTGGGACGGCGGAGGCCAGGTCGTGGGAAGCGTGGATCCGAACGGCGGAGGCATGAACGCGGCATCCGGGACCGACATGGTGGTGGAAGAGAAGCCCGGGCTGTTCCCTTCCTGGAGGATCGCCTCCTGGTCCACCTCTCCAGGGTCGTCGCCGGACTCACCTCCGGGTACCATGGTGTTGACCATTCCCTATGAGAACAATCTCAAGCCTCCGCCGCCTGCGGACTCTCCCCCCGGCACCTACAGCCCTCCTGCCTCAACCACCCATCACGCCCTCTGCCGCGTGACCAATCCCGAAGCAGGCGAGATCAGCCTGGAGGCAACGGGAAGCGCCCTTCAGTGCAACAGGGCCCGCCTGGTCACGCCTCACGCCATCCTCAGGACCCTGATCGGCGGATTCATCCCCATCCGCAGCGACGTCCTGTCCATCACCACGTGGGACGGCACCTTCTGCAGGCGAACCGATCCGGAGCAGAGCTGTGTGCCCGAGGACTTCTCCTGCCCTGACCTGCACGACTGACGACCACAAGATCTTCCTCGAATATCCGGAAGGGTGTATTTTGAGTGAGAACATGGCCCGGGCTGCCTGCCGTTTTCACCACAGCCTGTGTGCGCTATATTGGACAAGGTGAGCAGAGGGGTGTGGTTGAGTTCTCCAGACAACGGACAGCTTTTGAAGGGAGAGACATGGTTCGATCTCCTGGGGGTTGCTTTCTCCTGTGCGTAACGCTCCTCCTCTATGTGTTTGGAGGATGCACGGAAACCCGTTCCCCCGGAGGAGGCAGCGACTCCATTGGGAACGGCCCCCGCCCTTTCACGGCGGTTACCTTTAACACCGGCACCTCCATAGGCCTGCCTCACGACAGGCCGCCGGACGACGGATATACGTCCGAACACGCCGCCATCTCCGATGCCTGGTACGGGAACGGCCTGGCCTGGACAACGGCTGTGGAGGCGGTTCAGCGTTTCTTCGAAGAGACGGATCCCGACGTGGTGGTCTTTCAGGAGATCTTCTGGCCCGGCGAGTGTCCGCAGATCCCTGAGGAGGCACATGAGGATTTCGTCTGCGAGGCATGGTCTCCAGGGGACCCCACCGTGGCGGAACAGGTACTCGGCCGGGGATGGCAGGTCATGTGTCACCCGGGAAAGCCCGACAAGTGTGCTGCGGTCCATCGCCGGTTCGGCACGTTCCGTGGCTGCAACCGGGATTTCTGCCTCGAAGGGCTCGAGGGCAAGAGCATCCAGGGGTGCGGAAACGGTGCACGTGTGGGCCGCGGCGTGATCGACCTGGCGGACGGCGGAAGCCTCACGCTCGTCAATGTGCATGGCTCATCGGGATTCCGGCGCGACGACAGGCTCTGCCGCACGCGTCAATTCGAACAGGTGTTCGTGGACCTGGGGAACGGCGACCCTGGTGCGAATGGAAGGTACAATCTGATTATGGGCGATCTCAACACCGACCCGGGCCGCCTGGGTTTCCTGGACGAAAGCGCTGCTCTGTGGAACGAGTTTGCAGGTCAAGACAAGCCGTTCCGGTTCGTCTCAGACGTTGGGTGGGATGCCGTGCCCACCTATGCCGGCCTTGTGAATATCGACCATGTGGTGAGCGACACATTTGATGGCACCTGCTGGGCAGCCGGTGTCTCCGAGGGACACCCGCCCGTTACGGATGCCGTGTACTTTGATCACCACCCGATTGTGTGCAACGTGGAGATGCCGGCCTTCTGAAACCGTTCATGACACATGTTTCATCCGCTCCGGAGGAGCCTCAGACATGTCCGTATTCTGTGAAAAGAGCAGCATTCTGATCACCTGCCCCAAGGGAAACACCCCGTACCTGGCCAGTGAGCTGACCTCTCTCGGGTTCCCGGTCCTGTCCTCTGAACCGGCGGCTGTCCTGACGGAAGGGACTCTTGAAGACACGATGCGGATGAATCTCTACGTACGAACAGGTCACCGTGTCCTGTTTCTCCTTCAGGCCTTTAAGGCAGAGACACCCGACGACATGTATGAAGGGGTGTCGGACGTCAACTGGGAGAGGTACCTTCCTGACAGGGGCTATCTCTCTGTCCGTTCCTTTGTGGACATCCCGTCTGTGCGCGACACACGCTACGCCAACGTGAAGTGCAAGGACGCCATCGTGGACAGGATGAGGAAAACGTGCGGAAGGCGGCCGGATTCCGGGCCGGCGAGGACCGGTGCCGTGATCTTCCTTCACTGGAGGAACGAAACGTGCAGCATCTACCTCGACACCTCAGGGGAGTCCCTGTCCCACCGGGGTTACCGAAAGATTCCCCTGAAGGCGCCCCTGCGGGAGACAACCGCAGCGGCCATCGTCCTTGCTACCGGCTGGAACGGAAAGGGGTCTTTTTTGAACCCCATGTGCGGCAGCGGCACCCTGGCCATCGAAGCGGCGCTGGTCGCCCTTGGAAGGGCCCCGGGGTTGCTGCGCAGCAACTACGGGTTCATGCACCTGCGGGGCTTTCCGAAGCCCTTGTGGGAGGAGACGCGAAAAGCAGTGAAGGGCACGCCGAAAAGGTCCATTGAGGGAATGATCCTCGCAACGGATATTCATGGCGCAGCCGTGGATGCAGCAAAAAAGAACGCCACAACCGCAGGGGTCGACCATCTGATCGATTTCCGGACGTGCGGTTACGAGGAAACGCCCGTGCCCCTGGGCGGAGGCGTCGTCGTGCTCAACCCCGAGTATGGAGAACGTCTGGGCAAGGCGGACGAACTGGAGAGCATGTATGTCCACATCGGGGACTTCTTCAAGCAGAAGTGTGCGGGATACACGGGCTATGTATTCTCGGGAAACCTGGACATGGCGAAGAGGGTCGGGCTGAAGCCCCGACGGAAACACATCTTCTTCAATGCGAACATCGAATGCAGGCTGTTTGAGTACGAACTGTACAAGGGAAGCCGGAAACCCGGCAACCCCGCTCCCCCCACCACACCTCCTTGAACCCTTTTTGTATGCTGCCACGATCCTGCTTTCCTGCCCCTGCTTGGTGGCGAAAAGCTCCATCGCTTCTCCCGGGAAGCCCTTCCATGCCTGTCATCCTATCGCCGCACCTGCCAGTGCAACGAGGATTCCCGACAGGCAGAGCGCAACCGCCCACTGTCTCCGTTTTCCATCATCGGCACGGAGAGCGGTGAGGCCCCGGAGAAACCTCCCCTCTGCCATCTCCCCACCACTCATCATCGTGGCGGACAGGTACATCCTGCCGAGATCCTGAGGTTTCATCCTGTGGAGGAACAAGCCTGCAAGGATGCCCAGAAAGCCCAGGAACATGAGAAAAGTTCCCAGCAGGTGAAGAAGGATATTCATAACCTGTACTCCTCTTTCAGGGGTTCTGCCTCTGTAAGGCCCACCTGGGCCAGCAATCCGGCAGGGGGAGATCGCTCTGCTCCCTTCTTGTAGAGGTACTGGCGGCAGGGAGAGCCGGGTTGCGTCTGAACGCGGCCGTCCACGAGAAAGGCCCAGGGTCGGCCCAGAAACTGATCCCGGTTGGTGACAGCGCAATGGGTGCAATAGGTGGGAAAGGGAGCCCGGTTGAACGTGGTGTCCCCTGCTTCCCCTATCTCGCACAGAAAGCCGTCTCCGTAACGGAAGCAGGACGCGTCTCCCATCTCTCCCCGAAGCAGCCGCCCACCGCTGCCGCAGGGATCCAGGTGAAACACAAAGCGATCTTCTTCCTCGGACACACGGAACGTGGCCTGGTGGTAGTACCAGTTCTTGACGAGGTTCCTGAACAGGGTCCGGTCATCCACCATGCTGTACATGACATAGGCGGATTCAAAGAGCGTTCCATACGTGTCACGGACAAGCCCGGAGAGATAATCGATCCCCTGATCCTCGTAGATCACGGACAGCAGGCCTGTCACGGCGAGGCAAAAGAAGTCATGGAGGGGTCTCCACTCTGTGTGCTGCTGCTCCAGCAGGTCCTGGATGTCCAGGTTGCCCTGATCCAACATGGCCAGGGCCTGTTTATACCTCGGTGTTGTGAGTCGGGTGAGTTCATCCGTGTCGAACATCCTGTCCCCGCGGGTTCGCTGCTTCTCAAAGCTCATTCGACAGAAACCCTTCCGCCGTGTTTCCGGCGAAACGAGCCAGGTGGCCCGCCCTGTCGCCTCGTTCAGCGCTCCCTGGAGGTGCTCGCAGAACCGGCAAAACAGGGGCTTCCCGCTCTCAAGTCCCGGGTACACGCGGGGCTGCATCTCGTACCAGGCCTCCAGTTGAAGCCTGCCCCCGGAACCGCAGGGGGCCACCCCGAAGACCAACTGGTTTTCCGTCTCCCCCAGGGGTTCTACGCGGCCCATCTGGTGAAGCCACAGGGCGACCAGATGGGAAAAGGCCTCCTTTTCCTCTCCCTGTCTGATCTTCTCGCCCACCGGGGCCATGAGGCCTGCCGCAAGCCTGGAAAGCACGCGAAGGAAATAGGGCTCGTGGAAATCCATGAAGATTTTACCGATGAGCCGTGTGAACCAGTGCAGGTAACCGAAGAAGAGATCGAAGTGGGCCACGGACATCTTCCCCAACAGGTACCTCAAGCGATCCGTTTGCCCTTGCCGAAGAGCTTCTTCGGCAAGGGCACAGAGTGGACGGCTCTCCAGGCGGAGTTCCTCCTCGGTGAAGAGCATGGCGGTCATCTTCCTCCGATCTGTTCCTCTGCGTGCCCGGTGGATCTTGCTCCGGATTTTACGCTATGCTGAAAACAATTTTCAATTCTGTGACCGACCACATCGCAAGATCCATGAAAAGGGGATGATGGACGTACCCACGCGCGAAATATTCTGGGCCATCTCCGGGCAGCCATGGTTCTACGGAGCCGCCGGGATCGGGGGGCTGATCTTTCTGACAGGCGTTTGGGGAAGGTTGCGCTTCATACAACGGGGACCATCCCCCCGGTTGCCTGAACGGAAAAAATCCGGCTTAAGGCTCACATTCAAAGAGATCGTCTCTCACGGCAGGTTTGCCAGGCACAGAGATAAGCAGGCCTGGCATCTGCTGGTCTTCTATTCTTTCGCGGTCCTCACCCTTGTGACCCTCTGTTTGATGCTTGCTCACTACGGTCTGTCATGCCTTTATCGAGGCGCTCCCTACCTTGTTCTGACCCTGTTCGCTGATCTGGCGGGCGCAGCCCTGCTCGCAGGCTCCTGCGCAGGGCTCCTGGCGGGCCTGCGGGGGAAGGGGCATGCCCGCACAACAGCCAGGGAAACAGGAAGAACCGTGGCGTTTCTCCTGCTCGCCTTGCTCAGCCTTTCAGGCTTCCTTCTGGAGGGGTTGCGCATCCATGCCCAGGGGGATCCCTGGCAACTGTGGAGCCCCTTTGGAGCCGCAACCGCCCTGCTCCTTTCCCCCCTTGCCGGGGAAGGCAGCCTTCCGGGCTACCAGCTGCTCTGGTGCTTTCACGCCGGCCTTGTGCTGGGGCTTCTCGCCTGGATCCCCTTTTCTTCCGGGCTGCGTCATCTCCTCTTCCTTCCTCTTGCCCGGTCCGCAGCCATCCTTGAGCCCCGATGTGCCTTGCCCTTCATCGACTTGGAGGGTTTTCGCAGGGAGGGAAAGGATCCGTCTGTTGAGAGGATCGGGATCAGATGGGCCTCGGATGCCACATCCGGGCAGCGCCTCGGCATGCTGGCCTGCATGGATTGCGGCCTTTGCGAGGAAACCTGCCCTGCGTTTCAATCCGGCCAGATCCTCTCCCCGAGAAGGCTCCTTCAGGATCTCCGAAATGAGGTTCAGCGGTGTGATGGTGAACTGCATGGGTCCGCATCGCTTCAGGAATCCATGCGTCCTGCCTCCGAGGCCGTATCCACGTCCGCCCTCTGGGACTGCAGGCTCTGCCTCGCCTGTGAAGAGGCTTGCCCTGCTGGAATCGAGCACGCAGCACAAATCATGGAGTTGAGGCGTGGGGATGTCCTCGGTCGAGGACATCTGCCCCATCAGGGTGCGGCCGCACTGCGGAATCTGGCGCGATCGGGAAACCCCTACAACGCTTCCCCTGCCGAGCGATCGGCCTGGGCGCAGGCCCATGCCGTTCCGCTTCAGGAAAACGAGAAACAGGAACCGCTGCTTCTCTGGACCGGGTGCTTCCCTCCGGGGGATACGGCAAAACCCCGGGCCCTCACGCAGCTCGTCCTCCTTTTGAGATATGCGGGAATCCCGTTTTTCGTACTGGACGATCCCCTCCCCTGCTGCGGGGATCCGGCAAGGATCCTGGGCGAGGAGGACCTCTTTCAATCGATTGCCGGAAAACAGATACAGAAGATCCACCAGTCCGGTGCAGGGAGGGTTCTGGTTCACTGCCCGCACTGTTACACCGTACTGAAAGACGTCTACCCGCTTCTCGGGGCAAGGTTCACACCGGTTCATACGAGTGCCTATATCCAGGACCTCATGAAAGGGGGCCGTCTGAAGATGAATGAAGCGGAACGCCAAACCCCTGTGGTCTATCATGATCCCTGCTATCTTGGCCGTTACCAGGACATTCACGAAGTGCCGAGGCAAATCCTTGAATCCATCCCCGGTATCGAACTCAGGGAAGCGGGGGAGAACCGAAAGAGCGCATTCTGCTGCGGCGCAGGTGGGGGCCACTTCTTCATGGACCTGGATGTAAACGACAGACCTGCCGACCTGAGGCTGGCCCAGGTCCTTTCCCGGAATGCGGAAACCCTGGCCGTGTCCTGCAACTTCTGCTGTTCCATGCTGGACGAGGCCCTCCGACGCCTACCAGAGGCCGCTTCCCTTGAGGTGAAGGATTGGCTGGAGTTGCTGGGAGAGGCTTGTGATTCTGCTGAGGGGCCCTGAAAGCCCCTTGAGGATGACGACCAAATCCCCGTATCGCATGAAGTGTGGTGACCAAGATTTGAGTTGACACGATCATAAGGCGAGATTCGAATTGCCCTGACAAGCCAACCCCTCCACGATCTTGCTCAACATCTCGAGATGATACCGATGGGATTTAAGAGGACGAGTTGTTCCGTATCGATGGCAGACCTGTGGCCTTTTCGGAGGAAAGATTTCTTTGCGTGGCCAGGAAGAGATATGGAGGCGAAACCTTAACTCATGTCCGCGGGTCTTTCAAATTATTGATAGGGATAGGATATTCTTTCTGCATGCAGACGTATGGTGAAGCAGTAAAGTGGAACCAGGGGCATACGAGAGAGAAGAGACTCAAGGCCCTGGTGCAAATGTCCTCGCTGATCCACTCGTTTCTCGGAATCGCTAGTGTTTACGCCTTCCCATATCCGGCATCTCATCCATCATGCTGCCCGTTCTAAAACCCTCGGACTTGCCGGGAACGTGGAACGGCTTCCGGGGTGGGTTTCCTTTGTCCATCCCCGTGGTTCTATGAACCGCAACAGAAAGTGTGCCGCCCCACGGACCTCGTTCAACCGTAACGCTCTCTAGCGGAACTTTCCCGCCGAGTAATTTCATTTCATCCATATCGTCATCATCTTGCATACCGAAGACGGCTTCTGATTTTTCTGTGACTTTTCGAAGTCTCTCTGCCAACTCGCTGTCATCCTTTGCAGCCCAGATTCCTGTGCGTCCACCGCCCCCCATCGTAACAATGTGTAATGTGGCGCGATGACCAAGAATGATCCTCGTTTTATTGGTTCGTTTCACCGTGGGTTTGGGTTTTGCGCTCCCCCCGCTTAAAAAGCCTGGCAATGACCTCTGGGCCGCCGCTTTTTCCTCATCGGTCATCCCTTCAAACATTCCTTCCAAACCGGGCATGTTATTTTGCATTTGGCTCCTGGCATCTGTTGCGCCTTGCCTCATCTTTTTCATCTCTGCAACGGACGTCTTGATGACCTTTTTTTGTGCCCACATAATCTGATTCATTGTTTGTT
>CAZSUQ010000131.1:0-10161 GCA_964609935.1 uncultured Thermodesulfobacteriota bacterium
ATCCGGAAGGAATAACGACATCCATTTATCAAGAATAATTCCTGATAATTTTGATTTCATTCAGCTCTTTTCACACGCTTCACAAACACCGTAGAGTTCAAAACGGGACTGGACGGCTCGAAACCGGGTCACCTCTCTTATCTGTTCCATGTCGATCGTGTGAGCAGTCATGTAATCAGAGATCTTCCCACATCGGTTGCAGATCAAATTGATGTGGTTTGACATGTTTCCATCGTATCGGTTTTCGATCCCGTCGAACTCTAACTCTTTGATTATATTATGTTTACTCAATTCGGAAAGCGTGCTGTAGACCGTGGAAAGGCTGACCCGGGGAACCGTTTCCCGTATGCGCTCCCAGATCCTCCGGGCCGATGGGTGCTCACCCGTGGAGAGGAGGTAACCCAGGATGGCCTCACGCTGGGTGGTGACGCGGAGGCCTTTTTCCCTCATCTCTGCAATGACCTGGTCTCTGGTACGGATTTCTTTGATAGGGGCATCTCCTTTTTCGGAACAGTTCGTAATAATATTTGATCAACCCGGAGGTTGTCAACCCCATTTTCTCAAATTTTTCTCCGCCGCCGATAAATTCTCCGTAAGATCCTGACAAATGGACTCCTCTTTGTCTCAAAGAACATCAAAAAACCGGGAGGCATTCGGAACCAGTCCGACAACGAGTGCCTCCGGAACGAGTCAACGACCCCACCCGGAAGGGATCTTGCACTCATCACAGCCCGGACCAACCCGGTTCAATGTTGTCATCACAGCCCGGGTCCATGTTGTTATGGGCATGCGTCTCTAGTATTCTGATATTACAGGGTTTTAAAAGCGGACTTTCCTCTTCTTTCTATAAGGAACGGATAAAGGCGTGACATGAGGAGACCATCATGAAGGAAAAAACCTCCTGGAAAGACATTCCCCGGATCCTTATCCTTCTCATCACCGCTTCGGCCCTTGTGTTGAGCGGATGCCCGGAGAACGACTATGGAATCGACGGCTGCTCCGCACAGGATGACCCGCCCGTGCCCAATTACTGGGCCGGCCCCGGAATCAGGGACGTGACCTTCCTGGCATTTGGCGACTCGCAGGTGTTCCTCGATGGATCCCTCGGGCAGGACGACGGCGGCAGGAAGAACGACCTTCACGTTCAGGCGCTGAACGTGGCGGATACGCTGCGCTGGAACGCGCTCGGGGTGGACCAGCCGGTGTCCAACATCCGGGGCGTGCTCATGGCGGGCGACATCACCCAGAACTGCCGCGACGCCCGGGAGGTCAATTCCAATGAGTACAAGGTTGTGGTGGACAACTACGGGCTCTGCGGAAACCGCATCCTCCGGTTCCCCTTCTTCGAGGGTTACGGCAATCACGACTTCCGGAGCTGGCACAACCTCCTCTACGGCAACGAACACCCGGTGGCGGACTCGGTGAGCATCCGGAATCCCTACCGCGTGGGCCTCACCAACCAGGCCTCCGCTACGGAGGGCCACTATTCATGGGAATGGGACGGCATCCGGTTCATCAACGTGAACCTGGCCCCCACGGACGAGGTCCCGGTGGTCCCGGACGCGCCGGTGGGCTGCCGGGATCCGCGGAACGCCCTGACCTACCTGGTGAACGATCTGGCGACCCTTGATCCCGGTCAGCCGGTGGTCATCATGCATCACTACTATCCTCATGCATCCACCTTTGAGTGGGACCAGGACCAGATCGACGCCTATGCCGCTGCCATCAGCAGCTACAACGTGATCGCCATCATCTACGGCCACTCCCACGGCACGAGCACCGGAACCTGGAACGGGATCGCCAGGTTCAACGTTGGATCGCCCTACTACCTGAGCTACAACCCGGACGGCAGGGGCCACTACAGCGTGTTCCGCATCACCAACGACCGGATCCATGCCTTTGACGTGTCCTGGGACCCGAACGACCCCACGTCCCTCATCGGGCCGGACAACTGGTCCCGTGAGGTGGTCCTTCCCTGAACCTGCTGCACTTGACTGGCCTCCTTTCTTAACAGCGAAAGTCAACGACGGCTGTTGTGGGTATGGGGGTTTGGCCCGGGAGAGCTTTCCAGCGATCCCTGATTGACGTATAAATTTCTCCCCTCTTATACTCTGAATCAACGAACATGATCTGCGGAAAGAGGGGGCATTTCATGTGCAAAACCACTGATACAGCGGGCGACACTCGAATCGATGTCTACGACATCGGCTCAGGGATGACCACCTACGATCTTGCTTCCTTCCCGCATCCCAGCTCTCCAGTGGGCATCACCGACGGCCCGGACGATCGACTGTACGTTGTTGGAGCTGGAAGCCTGGATGCTGCTGCCTGGACGGTTGTCAATCCCGATACAGGCGCTGTGGTGAACACAAATATCTTCATGGATTTCGCGGGATCGAACGTAAGGCTCACCAATCTCGTGATCCGGTGGCGGCCGAACATGGTACCGATATACCTGCTCCTTCTCTGAAAGCAGTCTTGGACACATCCCCGAGGGGCTACCTCTTGGCGTCCTTCTGCTTCCTTGCCTCCTGGATCTTTTCCAGTACCCCCTCGGTCAGGTTATCGGGAAGCGGCTCATAGGCCAGGAACTCCATGGCGAAGTTGGCCCGCCCCGAGCTCATGGACCTCAGGTCGGTTGCGTAGCCGAACATCTCGGACAGGGGAACGCGCCCGTTGAGCTTCTGGGATCCCTTCCGGTACCGGCGCATGGTCTCGATCCTTCCCCTGCGCCTCAGGATGTCGCCCGTGATGTCCCCGATGAAATCGTCCGGCGTGGCGATCTCGATCTTCATGACCGGCTCGAGCAGCCTGGGGCCTGCCTTCTGAAAGGCCTCCTTGAAGGCCTGGACCGCGCACGTGTAAAAGGCCTGATCAGAGGAGTCCACCTCGTGGAAGGATCCGTCCAGCAGAACCGCTCTAACATAGGTGATGGGGAACTTGGCCAGGATGCCCTCCTCCATGGAACGGCGGATTCCCCGCTCTACCGAGGGGATGTACTCGCGCGGGATGGCACCTCCCCGGATGACGTCCATGAATTCGAACACCTCGTCCGGGTTCGGCTCGATCCGCAGCACCACGTGCGCGAACTGGCCCCTCCCACCTGTCTGCTTTTTCAAGCGGTTGTCGATCTCTACGCTCTTGGTGATCGTCTCCCTGTAGGTCACCAGGGGGGCGCCGGATTGGACCGGCACGCTGAACTCCCTGCGCAGGCGGTCCTCGATGATCTCGAGGTGCAGCTCCCCCATGCCGGACACAATGGTCTCCCTGGTTTCAGGGTCCACAAAGAACTTGAAAGACGGATCCTCCTTGGTGAGCTTCCTCAAGGCATCGTGCAGGCCCTGTTCCTCCTTCTTGGAGGCCACGCTCACCGCGCGCTGAATCACCGACTGGGGTACCGTGATCTGCTCCAGCAGGAGGGGACTCGATGGGTCGCACAGGGTGTCGCCCGTTGTGGTGCTCTTCATCCCCACCAGGGAGACGATGTCCCCGGGGCCGGCCTCGGTGATCTCCTCCCTGGTCTTGGCGTGGATCCGGTAGATCCTCCCCACCCTTTCCGGCTTCTTCCTGGTGGAGTTCAGGATCCGCTGCCCCGCCTTGATCTCCCCGGAGTAGATCCGGGCGAAGGTCTGCTGGCCCACATACGGATCGTGGATGATCTTGAAGGCCAGGGCTGCCAAGGGCGATTTCCTCGAGGGAACACAATTCACCGTCTTTTCCGGATCCTGCTCGTCCGTGCCCACCACACCACCCGTGTCCAGCGGTGAAGGGAGGTAGTCCACCACGGCGTCCAGCAGGAGCTGAATGCCAATATTCTGGTATGCGGAAGCGCAGAACACGGGCGTGACGAGTGAACGGACGACGCAGTGTCGCGCAGCCTTTCGGATCTCCTCGTCCGTGGGCTTTTCTTCGTTGACGAATTTCTCCATGAGGTCGTCGTCGAATTCGGCCAGCTTCTCCACGAGAAGACCCCTTCCCTTCTCCGCAGCATCACGCAGGTCGGCCGGGATTTCCGATTCGACCCTTCTGAAGTCCTCGAACGCTATGCACTTCATGGCCACGAGATCCAGGATTCCGTGGTAGTCCTCACCCTCCCCAAGAGGAATCTGGAAAGGTACAGCATTCGCACCCAGCTGCTCCCGCAGTTGCTCCACCACCATGTCCATGCTGGCCCCCGGACGATCCATCTTGTTGGCCAGGGCCAGCCGCGGAACACGGTACCGGTCCGCCTGGGCCCAGACGGTCTCGGACTGGGGCTCTACGCCCTCTGTGGAATCGAAGACGATGATCATCCCGTCCAGAACCCGAAGGGCGCGCTCCACCTCCACGGTGAAGTCCACGTGGCCCGGGGTGTCGATGAGGTTGATGGCATGTTCCTGCCACTGGCAGGAGATGGCGGCCGAGGCGATGGTGATGCCCCTCTCCTGTTCCTGCACCATGAAATCCGTGGTGGCCTGCCCGTTGTGAACCTCCCCGATCCTGTAGGTGGTCCCGGTGAAAAAGAGGAACCGTTCCGTCACCGTGGTCTTGCCTGCGTCGATGTGCGCCACGATGCCGATGTTGCGAATATGTCCGAGTGACATGCCGTGCTTTCCTTTTCTCCTTGGAGCCCATAAAAGAAAGGGGTTAGGCACCGAGGCCCAACCCCTCGAAATCCTTGTCTACTATTAACGTATCGTGGCAGAAGCCGGGTGTCAAGCCGGTCATCACCATCCAGTCATAAAAGTCATAATGGTCATAAAGACGAAAGATTCATAATTGCCTGGTTTCTTTAAACTTAATCTTATTCTTTTCTTTACAGGACTTTGGTTTTTTTATTATTCTATTGGGAGTGTTCTGAAACGTTCAATGATAATTATTAGAAATATTTTTCGGCATTCAAAGCCTCTTAAAAACTCACCATTTTACCGGATAAACAGAAACTTTTTCTTCTTCGTTCTCACCCCATTCAACAGGAGGACAGATGATGAGACACCTTCAGGCACTCTCGAGTCCATGTAAGGCCATCATTTTTGTTTCGCTGGCGATCCTTCTTTCCGCTTTCAGTTGTTCCACCGGGGACGACCAGGGTGCAGCGGAAATGAGCAATCCCCTGGATCCGCCTGTGCCGGGCCGTGTCACCATCATGCACACGAATGACATGCATTCCCATTTTCTGGGATCGCCCAGCACGGACTACTCCCCGCTGTCAACCGGGGACGACGTAACCATAGGCGGCATAGCCAGGGTCGCGGCAAAGGTCAAGGAGATCCGGACCGCAAGGGAGACGGCAGGGATCCCCACGCTCCTGCTGGATGCCGGTGACTTCTCCATGGGCACGCTCTTCCACCTGCTGGAGGGCGAGGCCGATATGGGCGTGATGAATCTCCTGGGATATGCCGCCGCCACACTTGGAAACCATGAGTTCGACTGGCTGCCCGCAGGCGCGGCACAGATCGTCCAGCACGCCGCCGGGTTGCCGGTCCTGGCCACCAACATGGAGGTTACGGACCCTTCGGACCCCGGGGCCCAGGCGCTCCAGGACCTGATCGATGCCGGCGCTATCCTGCCCTACACCGTGTTGGATCTTTTCAACGGGATGAAGGTGGGCCTGTTCGGCCTGATGGGGGATGACGCTGACGGCGTGATCTTCAAGGAGGATACGCTGACATACCCTCTGACCTTTTCAGACATGGTGGCAGCAGCCACCAGTACGGTGACCCAGCTGCGGGACGTTGAGGGCGTAGACCTGGTGGTGTGCCTGTCCCATGCAGGCATGGATGAAGAAGACCCCACCCAGGGAGAGGACCCGGACCTTGCCCGCGCGGTAACCGGGATCGATGTCATCATCAGCGGCCACACCCACACGGAGATTACGGCTCCTGTGGTGGTAAACGGAACCGTCATCGTACAGGCCAAGGCTTACACCAAGAAACTTGGCGTGCTCGACCTGGAACTAGCAAAAAGCGGGGTGAATGTTCTTTCCTATGAATTCGTGACGATCGACGACACGATCCCCGGCGATGTGGAAACCCAGACCCTGGTCCAGTCCTATATCGATCGTCTGGACCTGGAGATTCTCGGCCCGCTGGGATTTGCCTTTGCCGACCCGGTTGCGGAAACGGATTTCGATCTTTCAAAAACCTACGGTGAGGAGCACGCCCTCGGAAACCTGGTCACGGACGCCCTTGTCTGGAGCGCGAACCAAGTCCTGGCCGATCCGGCGGATCCCGTTGTTTTCGCCGTGGAGTCCGATGGTGTGATCCGGGACACAATCCTGGCGGGCACAACCGGCCGCATCAATGCCTCGGACGCCTTCCGCGTGGTGCCGCTCGGCCTGGATCCCCAGTCCGGGTCGGCCGGATACCCGGTTCTCTCCTTCTATCTCACCGCGCTGGATATTCGCAAGGCAGCCGCTGTGGATTGTTTCGCCCCCCTGTTGAACAACAGCGATTACTGGTTGAGCTACTCCGGCATGCGCTTCACCAAGGCGGCAGTTGCCCTGCTCGACATCTGGCAGTGCAATGATTCCAGCGACCCGGACTGCACGGACAGAACACCCATTCCGAAAGACGAGACGCTGTACAGGGTGGCGGTCAACTACTACGTGGCCCTCAACATCGAGCGGATGAAGGAGATCTCCGGAGGGCTCATCGATGTGGTCCCCAGGGACCAGGCCGGCGACCCGCTGGCCTCCCTCACCGACGCCATCGTGTATGAGGCCCCCGGCGACCCGCTCACCCAGTGGGAGGGATTCCTGGCCTTCCTGGCGAGCCTGCCGGACACCGACACGGACGGCATCCCGAACATCCCGCTGAGGTATGCCGGCCCTGAGGGGCGCATCGTGGACATCTGTTTCATTGCCAGCGCGGCTTACGGCACCCCTTATGAGGAGAGGATCGACGTGCTGCGGGAGTTCAGGGACAAGGTCCTGGTGAAAAACGGACTGGGGAAAAAGGTCGTGGACGCATACTACGAATGCGGGAAGAGCCTGAATGAGCCTCTTGTCATGTGCGACGGCCTTCGCTTCGCGGTCAGAATCCTGCTGCTCCCCTTGATCGGAATCGCAAAAACGATCCTGTGGCTTCTCTGATCCGTGTGGAAAGGATCGACCCGATCATTGTCCTTCGGGTCGATCCTTTCCCATCATCACAGGAAACCATCGCTCTAAAAAAAACATGACACGGTTCCGGAGTCCCACAGCTCGGCCATGGCTGCTCCTCCTCGGAATCGGCCTTCTGGCAGTTTTCCTTTCCACAGGCTGTGGAACAGAGGGAGACCCTTCCCCTTCCTCTTCCCTCGGGAACGAATCGATTTCCTACACGGTCATGACCTTTAACATCCTGCTGTCTCTTCCGAACCCGGATTACGACCCGTGGAGGATTCGCAGGGAGTTCGTGGCGGAAGCCCTGCTCCGACACGAGCCCGACCTCATCGGCTTGCAGGAACCGTTCCAGAACCAGATAAACGACCTCCTTGAAAGGGTCCCGGGATATGCGGCCCTGCCACTCCCCTTCCTCGACACGGACGCCAGCATCCTCTTTCGTGAAGAGCGCTTCCAGGTACAGGAGCATGAAATCTACTGGCTCAGCCCCACGCCGGATGTGCCCAGGTCCATCGGCTTCGGCAATTTTCTCTTCCGCATGGTCCTCACGGTCAGCCTTCTGGATCTCGAGTCCGGGGCCGAACTCTTCCTGATCAACACCCATTTCGACAACACGTCACCCAGCCAGGAAAGGAGTGCCCCTCTCTTTCTGGAAAGGACCGAACCCCTGGCAGGTGAACGTCCGGTGATCATCACCGGGGACTTCAACTCCAGGCCTGCCAGCGAGGCCTATGGGATCCTGACCCAGGGGAAAAAAAGGACAGGCTCGAAGGGGGGCTTTGCACTGCAGGACACCTTCTTCCTGGCACCGGACTATGAGGTGGTGGGACGGGAAGGGGATGACGCGAGCTACGACCCCTCCGGCCGCATCGACCACATCTTTGTGGCCGGCGGGGCATTCTCCTGCACCCGCTGGCTCGTGGACAAGACGAGCTACGGCGAGGACAGGAAGGTCCCCTCTGATCATTTCCCGGTAGTGGCCGACCTGGAGTTAAAAAGGAATCGTTGAACAGGAAAAAAAAGAAATCCCCACCTTTGGGTATAAATCCAAAGGGTTTGATCTTCTTCTCCTCTTTGTCATCTATTGTGCAGGCGCAGGGAAATCATTTATCATTTCCATAGGAACCTGGATCCTCTTCTCCTCATCACGAAACAGATCCTTCCGGGCACGGGGTGCATCTCATGAAGATGAAAACCGCTCTATTCCTGCTGTGGGGTTTCGCACTTTTCGCTTTTGCTTTACCACCGGCCCTGGCCTTCGGCCCGGTGGCACATTCCGTTGCAGCCCATCACACAGCCCAATATCTCGGTGCGCCGCAACCGCTCCTTCTTCCCGAATTTCTCAGCGGAGCCAACGGGCCCGACGTGCTGAGCCTCGAACCCCACGGCTTGAGCCACAACCTCGAGATCGCGGAGATCATGCTGGAATTTGCCCAGACCGAGGAGCAGGCGGCCCTGGCCTATGGGTATGCCTGCCATATCCTGACCGATCTGGCAGGCCACGGCACCTGCCTGCCGTGTTGTGACCCGGAGGATGAAATCCCGCAGATCATTGCAGAGGGAGCCATCGACTACCTCCTCTACAATTCCGAGGACCCGGGCGAAGCACAGACAGGGCAGAGCACAACGGTTGCGTGCGACGCACAGCTTCTGGCCGACGCTGTGGCTGAGTACAACGACCGCCACGGTCACCCCTACAACGATGTCCCTGCATCCGAAATCCAGCTCCTCTGCGATCTTTACGCAGGCGTGATCGAGGTTGAAAAGGCCATTTACGCGGACCCGAACCTCAGGGACGATGCAGAGGCCAACCAGCCGATGTGCTGGAGATACGAGTGTTTCCAGGATTCGGTCTCTGATTGCGTCTCATGGGTTTTGTCCCACCCGTCGCCCGTGAAGACCGGATCGCAGACCGGACCCGCTGGAATCCACACGAGTACGGACTACACCTACCCCTTTGAGAGCCCTGACACCGACGAAGACGGGATCCTGGACTGCGGGGTGCGGGACAATTGCCCCAGCGTACACAATCCGGACCAGACGGATGCGGACGCAGACGACTACGGAGCCGCCTGCGACTGTGACGATGAGAATCCCGACGTGAACCCGGGGGCAGAGGAGATCCCGGGCAACGGCTTAGACGACGACTGCAACCCGGACACACCGGACAGCACAGCCTGGACGGCTGCGACCACTGCGCAGGTCTCCACGGCTGAGCGCTTCACAGCAGGAGGGTCCGGGCTGCTGCTCAATGCCTTGTCGATCCTCTGTGTGCCGTTGTGTGTGCTCTTTGTCTGGAAGCGGCTTCGTGAAAAGAACCCCTGACGCAGATCGCTGTACGAGAATCGGCAGAAGCCGACTCGTGTAATCTCAGGGGATATGTGTTACCCCCTGGTGTGTTGCTATCCCGGACATGAATCCACTCAGCAAAACCCGTCGAGCCCCCCTGTCGGTTTGTGTAAAAAGGGGCAATCCAATAATATATCCTACGTTTGTAGTAGAATATTTTTGCGGAGGACCCTCAACAGGAGAGGAGTGATGAAGATGATCGGTTTTATCGGAAACAGGGCGCTAATTGTATTTCTCCTCATTGTCTTTCCTCTTTGTGTTTTTTCAGGGTGTGGCAAGAGCAGCAGCAGCCATGAAGGCAGCGGCAACAGTGAAACCCTGGAGGCTCAGCTGCTCAAGGCATTTCAGCCGATCCTGGTTCAGAAGGTTGCGGATGACTACGGGAGCCTGCCCTATCCTCCCACCAGCGACCTGATCGGAAAGGTCTCCCTGCACGAAGACCCGGAAGGCCACAAGTATGCTGCACAGGTCCACACGGACGATCCGGTCATGTATGCCCTGGCACGCAAGGCAACGATCCACGGCACGGACTACCAACAATTGGTGTACGCCTTCTTTTACCCGGAACGGCCGATTCCCATGACGATGGAGGACAATCTCTTTGAGTACATCGGCCGCTACATCTGGTCTGGACTGATCGACGGGAAGGTGATCCGAATCACCCTGGACAAGACGAACCGGTTCCCGCTGTTCGTAGAAGTGGTTCAAAACTGTGGATGCACGTGGCA
>CAZSUQ010000132.1:0-4467 GCA_964609935.1 uncultured Thermodesulfobacteriota bacterium
TGATCAAAGGGAGCCCGGTCTATCAGGTTCTCGAAAGCGTTCTTTCCAGCATCTCCCCGTTGAACCTCACCAACCCGAAGGACAGCTCGTTTCGGCCCGCCAACTGCAGGACCCTCCACGATATCATGCGCTACTGTCACGAGGTGTCCATCAACTCCATGTTTGCCTTCAACGACGAAACCTTCCACCACGACAAGGTGTTCCGGCTCTCCATTGCCGTGCCGCTCAGCATCTATGTGGTGGACCTGGGAGAAGGGCTGAAGCCGAGAAACGACCGGAAGAGAGAGATCACGGAAAAAGAGGTTCTTTCCACTCCCCTGCTTTCCATCATCCAGGGGATGACCACAGAGGGGGTCCAGTGGGCCGGGCACATCCCTCTCGGGTTCAAGAGCCTGGTTTCGGTGTTTGCCAACACCCTCTACGATCCCGTGAAATCCGAGAGACAGCTCGGTGCCAGGAGTTACGCCATCGTCTCCAGGAATTACGTGAACTTCAGCTCCCGACTGGGCTACCATTTTTCAACCCTGGACGCGTACTGCGGAGATGAGCCGAACAGCAACTACATCTCTTTCCGGTTCAAGGGAGGCGCTGCCTCTCCGGACAAGAGAACCCGGCGGGCGGAGTTCATCAGCAGGATTCTCGAGGCCCATGACTTCTGGGTGGACCAGAAGGAAGACCTTGTGAACGCAAACTTCAAGAAGTATCCCGTGGATGAAACGCTGGACCGTCTCGCCATGCTGGGCAGGCTCATGGGGTGTGCGCGTCAGCTCGACGTGACCATGGAGAGCCCGGAGCATGTGAGGCATTTTGTGGACCTTTTCCTCAAGGGTCAGTACAATTTCTTTTCCCCGACCCCGACCTCCCGAGAACACTGACCGAAAGGGCCCTTCAACGTGGTTCTGAGCAACCGGATCCTGCTGGTGGATGACGAGGAGGAGTTTCTTCACATGCTCGCTGAGCGCTTGTCGCGTTTGGGGTTCATGGTGGAGAAGGCCCTGCAGGGTGCGGAGGCCCTTGTGCTCCTGGGGCAGAAGACCTTCGACGCGGTGGTTGTGGACGTGTTGATGCCGGAGATGGACGGGCTTGAGACGCTCAAGCGAATCAAGGAGGCGCACCCTTCTACAGAGGTCATCCTTTTGACGGGGCATGGATCTTTGGAGACGGCACTCAGGGGGATGAGGAACGGGGCATTCGATTATTTCATCAAGCCCTGTGACCCGGATCGCCTGGCGGAGCGTATCCAGCGGGCCCGGGAGAAGAAGGAGATCGAAGAGAAAGAGGAAGGCTGAGGCTCGTCTTTCTCGGCTTGCCCGCGGCATTGACGGTGAGCGAAGGGCCTGTTTGCAATCAAAAAGGGGAAGCGATGAATCGGATCGGACGGACTTCAGCGTTGGGGATTCTTTTGGGATGCGTTCTCCTGGGCGGCTGCCTGCTTGGGAAGACAGACCTCTTTTACGAGGGGAGGCTCCAGGGGAAACCGGTGGAGCATCCGGTGACCGTCCTCCGGGATGCACAGGGGATCCCGCACATCTACGCAGAGAACGCAGGGGATCTTTTCTTTGGCCTCGGATATGTGATGGCCCAGGACAGGCTCTTCCAGATGGATCTCTACCGCCACGTGGCCCAGGGGAGGCTCACCGAGTGGTTCGGCAACCCGAGGCTGGGGACCGGGGTTCGGCTGGTCCAGTTCGACATGCTCCTGAAATGCTTCGAGATACCGCAACACACAAGGGATGCCCTCAAGGGGATGTCAGAAGAGAGCAGGGGGCTGCTGGAGAGATTTACCGAAGGGATCAATCAGCTGATCGCAGACCGGGAAAAGAGGCTGCCCGTGGAGTATCGTCTCCTGCATATCGAGGCTGAGCCCTGGTCCGCTGCCGACGTGATGTCCATCCCCGAGGTCTTTGGCGTGGGGCTTGCCTTCATCGGTGTGGGTACGGAGATCTTCTATGCTGCCATGGAACATGCAATGGGAGAAGAGCGTACAAAGGATTTCTTCCGGCGGATCTCAGGATGGGAACCGCCCGATGCTTCAGGAGCAAAGGGGGTCTCCAGGGGAGCCGGTCACGGGATGGAGTCGAGCACCCTCTTCCAGCTTGGACGTTTTTTCCAGCAGAGCGTGCCTCAGGGGAGCAACAACTGGGTCGTGTCGGGGGCCCGCTCTGAAAGCGGGTCTCCGCTCCTTGCCAATGACCCGCACGTTCCCCTGGGTATTGCTCCGAACTTCTGGTATCACGCCCACCTGGAGGGGGACGGGTTTTCCGTGGCCGGGCTCCTTTATCCCGGATACCCGGCCTTTGGTGCCGGCTGGAACGGTAAGACGGCGTGGGGCGTGACGAACATCATGGCGGATCAGATGGACCTGGTTCGTGAGATGCTGGACCCTGAAACGCAGGAGACGTACCTCACTCCGGACGGCTGGAGGCGGTTCGAGAAGAAAGAGATCCTTTGCAAGGTCCGGTGGGGTAGGGACCAGACCTTCCAGCTCAAGAAGGGGCTTTACGGATTCCTTTTGCCGCCCGAGGCGTTGAAGAACGCTTACACGAGAAAATACCCCTGGCTTCTGGACCCGCTGCGTGTCCGATACGTGGAGACCCGCCCTGCCGACTACTTTGAGGGGCAAATCCTTCTCATGCGGTCGGAAAACGGCGGGGAACTCATCAAGGCCTTGAAGAAGATCGGCAAGGGGCCAACGGCCTATAATTACGTCTGGGCGGCCTCGGATGGAGACATCGGTTACCATGCCGCAGGCAGGATCCCCATCCGGCCCGACGGCGTGGGGTATCGTCCGAAGGAGGGTTGGGAGCATGCCGCGGAATGGCGGGGAATGATACCCTTTGACGAACTGCCTTCCCTGACCAATCCCCCGGACGGCGTCTTTCAGAGTGCCAACGAGCGGATCGCCCCCCCGGACTATCCCTGGTACATCACGACCGACTACGCAAGGTCCTACCGGTCCAGACGGATCCGCCAGCTTTTGCTGGAAAAGGAAACCTGTTCCGCCGAGGCATTCAAGAAGATTCAGTCGGATGTGTACAACCTTGCCGCACCATCCGTGCTCGAGATCCTGGGCGACGTTCTCAGGGATGAGGAGGTTTCCGAAGGTCTGAAGCCTTTGGGTCTCGAGGCCAGGGATCTCCTGGAGGACTGGGACCTGCAAACAACAGCGGATTCCGCCGGCACCGTCCTGTTCGAGGTCTTCTATCAGAGGTTCATCGAAAACACGTTTGCCGACGAGATGGGCAAGGATCTCGCCGGACCGGCTTTGAAATCGAATCTTGTGGCGGCCAAGGTCATGGACACCCTTCTCCACGATCCGGACAACCCCTGGTTCGACAGGCAGGGGACTGCGCGTATCGAGGGCAGAGACGATGTCATGGCTTCATCCTTTCAGGAGGCGGTCAGGTTCTGCCGGAAGAGGATGGGAAGGGATCCGAAGAAGTGGTCCTGGGGCAGGATTCACACCCTTTACATGGGGCACCCGCTGGGCCTGGTCCCCCTGATCGGCAAACCCTATCGGATCGGCACCATGGGCTATCCGGGGGACAACGACACGGTGAACGGTGGATATTTCCTTGCAGACAAGAAAAACTACAAGGTTTTTGCAGGGGCGGCTTCCAGGTTTATCGTTGATTTCGGGAAACCGGAGGGGGCATGGTTCAACTGCTCCACGGGCATGGGGGGAGAGCCCGCTTCCGCGTTCTTCAAGAACCTGAACGAGGGCTGGCAGCGGAACGAATACTTCCGGACCGAGCGGGTCGGGGATCCGGCTCTGCTGCCCGCGGAAAAGCGCCTGGTGCTCGAGCCTTGACGGCAGGTTGCATGCTCGTCTCGTTCGCACAGGCTTTGCCCGGCCTGACAGGTCACGGCTCGAAAAAGGAGAGGGATGATGGGACTCGGTTTTCAGGAGAAGAGCTACTGGATGACCACCCGCGATCATGAACCCGGCCCACCCCTGAAGGGAGAGATCGAGGTGGATGTGGCCATTGTGGGGGGAGGATTCACCGGTCTTGCGGCAGCACATTTCTTGAAGCAGGCCTCGCCGGATCTCAGGGTGGCTCTGCTGGAGAGCCAGGTGATCGGGTTCGGGGCCAGCGGAAGGAACGGTGGATTCTCCATGACGCTTTTCGGGCTCACGCTCTCCATCACGGCGGCCCGGTTCGGCCGGGAAAAGACAAAAGAGGCCCATCACTACATGGAGCGAGCCGTGGACCTCCTGAAGGACCTGGTGGAAGAGCACGGCATCGACTGCGACTATGAACATCCCGGATTCCTTCGTGTGGCCACCTCGGAGAAGTACAGGAAGCGGATCCTTCATGAGCTCGAGATGGCGCATGCACTGGGGCTGGGTGGGATCGAGTGGATGGAACGCGACCGGATCCAGGAGGAGATCAAAAGCCCGCTCTACCTGGGAGCCTGGTGGGAGCCGAGGTGCGGCATCCTGAACCCGGCAAAGCTCGCCTGGGG
>CAZSUQ010000132.1:4477-10149 GCA_964609935.1 uncultured Thermodesulfobacteriota bacterium
AAAGACGTGATCGAGAGGCAGGGCGTGGAGATATACGAACAGACACCCGTTGTGGGGATCAAACGGGGAAAGAAGACCACCACGCTCAAGGTTCCGTGGGGGGAGGTTCGCTCCAGGAAGACCGTTCTGGCAACCAATGCCTATTCGCACTTCATCCCCATGCTCAGGAGGAAACAGGTGCCGGTCTGGACGCACATCGTGCTCACCGAGCCGTTGAAGGATGAGCACTTCCAGGAGATCGGCTGGAAGGGCCGGCAGGGGATCGAGGATGCGCGCAACCTTGTTCACTACTACCGGCTCACAGCGGACAACCGGATCGTGATGGGGGGGAGGGATGTTTCCCTGGCATACGGCATGGAGATGGACCGGGATCGGAACGAGAAAACGTTCCTGGAGCTGGAAAGGGACGTCCGAGAGATCTTTCCTCCCCTGAAGGACATTGGATTTACCCACTGGTGGGGTGGGCCGGTGTCGGTCCCTGTGGATATGGCTCCGGCCATCGGGTACCTCGGAGACAGGAACATCGTGTACAGTCTCGGCTGCGTCGGGCACGGGGTCTCCATGACCCACCTGAACGGAAAGGTGGTTGCAGACCTGGTCCGCGAGGTGAAGTCGGACCTGACCGACGTGTTCTTTGTGAACCGGCGCACGATCCCCTGGCCGCCGGAACCCATTCGCTATCTGGCTACAATGGCCATTCTCGGCTACATGCACATGGAGGATCGCAGGTTCGATCCACAGGTGTGAACGGAAGATCCCATGCAGAAGAAACAAAAAGCGGTGATCCTGTTGAGCGGGGGGTTGGATTCCACCACGTGTCTGGCCATTGCACAAGAGGAAGGGTACCGTCTCTGTGCCATGAGCTTCCGTTACGGGCAGCGGCACCTCCGGGAACTGGACATGGCCAAAAGGGTAGGCGTGGCCTTTGGTGTGGATCGTCACATCGTGGTGGATTTCGACATGCGCACCATCGGGGGTTCCGTGCTCACCGGCTCGGAAGAGGTGCCCAAGGATGTGCCGCCGGGGGAGGTGGGGCAAGGCATCCCGCCCACCTACGTGCCTGCCAGGAACACCATCTTTCTCTCCTTTGCCCTGGCCTGGACCGAGGTTCTCGGTGCGCAGGATATCTTCATCGGTGTGAACGCCCTGGACTTCTCCGGCTACCCGGACTGCCGGCCCGCATACATCGAGGCCTTCCAGCGCATGGCCGAACTGGGTACAAAGGCGGGTGAGGAAGGGAATCCCGTACGCATTCACACGCCCCTGATCCGGATGACCAAGGCGGAGATCATTCGAAAGGGAGTGTCCCTCGGCGTGGATTATTCCATGACCCACAGCTGCTACGACCCTCCTGCGGACCGCCCGGCGTGCGGCCGCTGCGAAAGCTGCATCCTGCGGCGTAAAGGATTCGAAGAGGCAGGTATCATGGATCCACTCGAAAAGCCGGGTAGCTGATATAGGCCCGTTTATTTTGTTGGTTTTTTTCCACGTTCTATCATGACCATCAGAAAGGGGAGTCCGGAAAATGAAAATCGCCATTTACCAGACGAGCCCGACCCTCCTGGACGTCAAGGCCAACCTGAACGATGTGATCTCAAAGATCCGGCGTGGAAAGGAGAAGGGCGCCCAGTTGATCGTTTTCCCGGAGCTGGCCCTGACAGGTTATTTCGTGGGGCAGAGATATCACGAGGCAGCCCTGAGGCTTGATTCAAAGGAGATAAAGAAACTCGTGGCAGCCACCAAGGGGACGGCTGCGGTGGTGGGGTTCATCGAGGAGTCTCCGGCCATGCACTTCTACAATTCCGCCCTGGTGGCCATAGACGGAGAGATCCACTTCGCTTACCGCAAGCTGAACCTGCCCAACTACGGTGTCTTCGAGGAACGTAAATACTTCTCTTCCGGAAAACGGGTGGACGTTTTCAAGCTCCATGATCTGACCATTGCCATCTTCATCTGCAACGACATGTGGCATCCGTCCGTGCCCTACCTGGGCATCTGCCAGAAGGCGGACGTCTTCGTCACCATCATGAACTCCGCCGAGGAATCCATGGGCATGGAGTTCTCGAACATCGAGAGCTGGGAGGTCATCAACAAGTTCTACTCGAGGACCTTCGGTATCTACAACGTTGTTGCCAACAGGGTGGGCAAGGAGAGTTACGGGGATGGGCAGTCGCCCTCCAGGGAAACCGTCGATCAAGCCGGTGTTTCCAGCCGGGTTCATTGCCACTTCTGGGGCGGCAGCGAGATCATCAACCCCTTTGGCCAGGAAGAGGCCAAGGCGGCCATGTACAAGGAGGACGAGATCTTCGGCGAGATCTCCCGGGATCTGCGCCGGAAGAAGAAGATCATCCTTCCTTATCTCAGGGGGGACGATCCCTTCTTCACCCATCGGGAGCTTGGTCGGATCCTGTTCGGGAAGCCCAAAATCACCGCTGATGATGCATAATCGATCTCAGGCTCCAGGGTGTTGAACAAGCATGTGAGTCGGTAAGGGGGGGAGACGGGCTAAAAGTCGACATGGCTGCCGAGGAACTCACGTGCCACTTCCTCCGGGGATCTCCCCTTCTCATCCACCTCCAGGTTCAGGCGCTGCATGGTCGTGTCCGAGAGGGCGCCCGACAGGGGGGCCAGTGCACCTCGCAGCTCCGGATAGACCTCCAGGGCCCGCAGGTTCACCACCGGTGAAGCGTAGTAGGGCGGGAAGAAATTCCTGTCGTCTTTCAGCATCACGAGGTCATAGGCCTCGATCCTTCCGTCCGTGGAAAAGGCACAGATGACATCCACCTCGCCCTGGGCAATGGCCTTGTACATCAACCCCGGGTCCATGTCGAAGACCTTGCGGAAGGAAAACCCGTAAGCCTGTCGGAGCCCGGGATACCCGTCCGGCCTCTCGGAAAACTCGGCCGTGAATCCTGCCCGGAGCGCTTGTGCCTTTTGGGCAAGATCGCTGATCCTGCTCCACCCTTCCCGGACCGCATCCCCACTCCGCACCGTGATGGTGTAGGTGCTGTTGAAACCCAGCGAAGGAAGCCATTCACAGGAGAATCGTTCCCGGTAAGCCCTGGCAACCGCCTCGAAACAGGCTTGAGGATCGGTCATCTTCTCCCTTCCGAGAAGGACGGTGAGTGCGGTCCCCGTGTATTCAGGGTAAAGATCGATCTCGCCGTTGATCAATGCACGGTGGCAAAGGATCGTGCCGCCGAGATTGAACATGCGGTCGACCTTTACTCCCATAGCGGACTCGATCCGTTGCGCCATCAGCTCACCCACCAGGAGCTGCTCCGTAAAGTTCTTGGTCCCTATGCGCAGCGCAGGCCTCGGGTCCGGGGATGAAGCCCTCTGCGATCCTCCATGGCGGGAAACGAGCAGGAGAGTCACAAGGATGGAAACGGCAAGAGCAACAAAAAAGAGCACGATTCTTCGTCTTTTAAGGGTGGGAAGCCTGCCCGGACGGAGAAGGGCTTCAACGATCCCGATGAGGAAATCGAGCACGAGGGCAAGGAGTGCGGCCGGGACGGCGCCCAGAAGGATCAAGCCGTTGTTGTTGAGGGCCAGTCCGCGATTGATGAAATCCCCGAGCCCTCCGGCACCGATGAACGCCGAAAGGGTGGCAATCCCCACCCCGATGACGGTTGCGGTGCGGATCCCGGCAACGATCATGGGAAGGGCGAGCGGCATTTCCACCATCCAGAGCCGTTGCCGGCCCGTGAACCCCAACCCGTCCGCTGCTTCGAGGATCTCGGGAGAGACTTCGTTGAGGCCGGTGTGCGTGTTGCGCACGATGGGAAGGATGGCGTAGAGGGTGAGTGCCACCAGTGCAGGTTTGACCCCGATTCCAAGGAAGGGAAGAAGAAAGGCGAGCATGGCCAGGCTAGGAATGGTCTGAAACACGCCGGCCGTGCCGAGCACGGCGCCACGAAGCCCGGCCTTTCGGGTGATCCAGATGCCCAGGGGCAATCCCATGAGGATGGCGATCCCGGTGGAGACGCCCGTGAGCATGAGATGCTCGAGGGTCTTGGTCCAGAGCTCCGGGGCCTTGTCCAGCAAAAGATCCACGTGGTTCCCTTTTCAAGAGGTAAAGACCTGACTGCTCTTACCACGAAGGTTCGTGCAATATGCGGACTAGTCGGATTTCTCCTTTTGATTTTCGGTTGAGCAGGAAGGGAAGGAGGCCAGCTGACTTGCAGGCCTTTGAAAAAGATCCTTCACAAACGGGGTTGCCGGGGAGGCAAGAACCTCCTCCCGGGTTCCCACCTGCTCCAGGCGCCCCTCGTGCATGACTGCGATGCGATCGGCCAGTTTCAGGGCCTCGAAGATGTCGTGGGTGACGAACACGATGGTCCTGTCGAGCCGCTCTTTCAGCAGAAGCAGCTCATCCTGGAGGGTGTCTCGCGTGATGGCGTCGAGGGCGCCCAGGGGCTCGTCCATGAGGAGGCACGACGGGTCCGAGGCCAGGGCCCTGGCCAGGCCCACGCGCTGCTGCTGGCCCCCCGAGAGTTCGGCAGGATAGCGGTGGATGAATCGTTCCGGAGTGAGCCCCACGAGCTCCATGAGCTCCTTTGCACGGGCCCGCCTCTGCTTCCCGGGACGTCCCTGGAGTCGGGGCACCACGGTAATGTTCTCTTCCACGGTCATGTGCGGGAAGAGCCCGATCCCCTGAAAGACATAGCCCATGGAGCGGCGGAGCGCCACCGGCTCCTGCTCGGTCACGTCCCGGCCCCCCACCCGGATCGTTCCGCGGGTCGCTTCCACCAGGCGATTGATCATCTTGAGGGTGGTTGTCTTGCCGCAACCGGAGGACCCGAGGAGAACGAGGAGCTCCCCTTCCGCAACACGGAGGGTCAGGTCGCGGACCGCCCAGGTCCGGCCGTTGTCAAAGGACTTGGAGACTCCATCGAGCTCGATCATGACGGGAAAGACCTTGAGGCTAGTGAAGGAAAACCTTTCCTACATTCCTCAGCGTGTGGTCGTCGCGCATGTAGTTGGGCTGGCTCCCGTTACGCCGGATGACCTCGAATCCCTCCGGATCGTACGGATCGATCTCAAATGGAGGGCACTGTTCCGGGCCGGTCTCCTCGCAGAGCTCCACGTGTCGCTCCAGCTTGGAGATGGAGAAGGAGATCAGCTCTTTCAGGAAGCCGAAGGCGTGGCGCATCTGATGAAAGCCGTGTTTCTTCATCATGGCAAAGCCGTTGCGTCCGTCCAGCTCCGCTTCGCTGCCCGGATGCTCCTGGCTGGTGGTGCAGGCGGTCTGGATGGAAGGGATTCCCAGCATCCCGTTGAGTTTCTCCTGGAGCAGGTTTGCCACGTTGTGCGACACGAGGCCGAGGTCCACGGCGTAGTTCTTCTGTATGTTGGCGATGGAAGGAAGCCCGGCGTGGACCACGGTGAGCCCCGGGTTCACGAGCTGCGCCAGGGTGATGCCGAACAGGCCTTCCGCATGGGTGAGGGTGAGGAGGCCGGACATGGAGTAGGGGGCCGAGAGCCCGGCCATGGGCATGGTGGACACGTAGATGGGGAGCCCCTTCCGAACGCACGAGAGAAAGGGCTCGATCATGCTTTCGAAGATGCAGAGCGGGCAGTTGATAATGGAGAACTGAATGGTGACGTTGCCCCGCTTCTCGTCCACCTCGCGGGCCCGCTCGATGCCGGCCTCCGTCAAGGCGGCCACG
>CAZSUQ010000133.1:0-10092 GCA_964609935.1 uncultured Thermodesulfobacteriota bacterium
CCGGAACGGACCGGCTGCATCACTTCTTCTGGGACGCCTATGAAGAAGAGGATTCCCCTTTTCACGATGCGTTCATCGACTACTACCGGGCTGTGGATGCCATGGCAGGGCGTCTTTATGACGAACTTGATGGGAAGGCAACCTTCCTGGCCCTTTCGGATCACGGGTTCGGCCGTCTTCGCAGGGACATGTATCTGAACCGCTGGCTCGAGGAACAGGGTTTCCTTCGTTTCCCGTCCGAGAAAAGGGATTCCGTTGCAGACATGGATCCCGCCGCCACCAAAGCCTTCTGCCTGGACCCGGGCCGGATCTATATCAACCTGGAAAAGCGCTTCCCTGCAGGGTCGGTCTCTTTGGGAAAGGCTTATGAGAGCCTGAGGGAAGAGATTGCCCAGGGACTTCAGGAGGTCACGGTTTCGGGCGAAGGGGGTGAGCCCGAAAAGGTGATCCGGCAAGTGTTTCGAAAGGAAGAACTGTACCAGGGGCCGTTCCTGGCTCATGCACCGGACCTGGTCGTTCTCGGCGAACCGGGGACCAACCTGAAGGGAGCAACCAACAAACAGGAGACCTTTGATACACAAGGCACTTTCACCGGGATGCACACCCAGGACGATGCCTTTTTCCTCTCCGATCGTCCTGCGAGTCCGTTGGACAACCTTCACATCCTGGATGTGACCAAGACCGTGATGACCCTCCTGGGTGCCTCCTCTGCGGAGTCCATCGAGGGGAGACCGATCCTCACCTCTTGACGCTTGAATCGCTGGATTCTTCTCGCAGCCCTGTTATGAGCAGCCACCTGATCATTACACTGTCCGGATTTCTGCTAGGGTTCTTCTCATCCATCCCTGTGGCAGGGCCGATCTCTGTCCTCGTCTTTGCCCTCGGTATTGAGAATCGGTTCAAGACGGCCATCGGCGTTGCAGCCGGCGGGGCCCTCGGTGAGGCCCTTTACGCATTTCTCGCTTTCTGGGGCTTCAGCAAGTTCCTTTCCCGCTATCCGATGGTGGATGAGGCTTCACGATTCGTGACCGCTGTCATCCTGCTGATCATCGGCGTCTCCCTGCTTCGAAAAAAAGACCCGAGAAACCCCAAGGCACCGAACGCAGAGAGCAAGGACACATCCCGGAACGGCATCCTGATCGGCCTGGGGATCTCCTTGCTCAACCCAACGCTCATCCTTACATGGACGGCGGTCTCCAGTCTGTTCTTTTCCGCCCATCTCGTATCCATCCATCAAGTTGACGCGATCCCTTTCGCGATTGGGGTCTGCGCTGGAATCGTTGGATGGTTCTCCCTGCTGCTGGGCCTCGTCGCGCGAACCCGTGACCGATTCCAACCCTCTTCCATCGACCGGGTCCTCTTTTGGATGGGATGGGTCGTCATCCTTGCGGGCGCTGTTCTGTTCATCCTTTTTCTCAGGGACATACCGGCATAGCCGGCAACGAATCCAGGCCCTCTTTCCCTGCGTTTGAAGCCCCTTTCACTCCAGACCGTTTGATTCTGAGGCCCGCCTTATCTATACTTTCCAGGACACGTGGCTCCATTTCACACCCACTCGCTCAGCCTGTCGATCCGTGAACCCCGGCCCCTGACGGAGCAACCAATGGAACTGGCTCAACTTGACTGGTCGAACCTTTCGTTCAGTTACGTGAAGACGGATTTCAACATTCGCTACACCTGGCGCAACGGTGGCTGGGAGGAAGGGGTCCTCACTTCCGAGGAAACCCTTCCGCTGCACATGGCTGCCACATGCCTTCATTACGGCCAGGCGGCGTTCGAAGGGCTCAAGGCCTTTGAGCAGAAGAACGGCGACATCGTTGTGTTCCGGATCCGGGAAAACGCCGCGCGTCTCATCCAGTCCTGCCGGAAGATCTACATGCAGCCGCCGACGGAAGAGCTCTTTCTGGAGGCGGTCTTTCGGGCCATCAACGCCAACAGACGGTTCGTGCCGCCCTACGGGTCAGGTGCGTCCCTTTACGTCCGCCCCCTTGTCCTCGGGTCCGGACACCAGGTGGGCGTGAAACCGGCCGATGAATACCTGTTTCTGGTGTTCGCGACCCCGGTGGGCCCCTATTTCAAGAGCGGGTTCCAACCCGTGCACCTGGTCGTGGAGGAGGAGTTCGACCGTGCAGCACCCAACGGTGTGGGGGATATCAAGATTGCGGGGAATTACGCCGCCGGGTTCCGCGCAAGCCTGAGAGCCAGGGAGCAGGGCTATGACGACGTGCTCTACCTGGACGCCAAGGAAAAGAGGTACATCGACGAGTCGGGCCCTGCAAACTTTTTCGGGATCACGGGAGAGGGTCGTTACATCACACCCCACAGCGAATCGATCCTTCCGTCCATCACCAACAAATCCCTCATCACACTGGCCGAAGAGATGGGGCTTGATCCGGAGCAGAGGCGGGTGGAAGCGGAAGAGATCTTCTCCTTTCAGGAAGCAGGTTGCTGCGGCACGGCGGCCGTGATCACACCGGTGGGCTCCATCACATGGGGCAGGCGCAAGGTGACCTTCTCTGAAAACGGCGCCCCCGGTGATCGTTGCTCGGCCCTGTACCGGCGGCTTACTCGAATCCAACTGGGCGAAGAAGAGGATCCATACGGATGGACCCACGTTGTGCCCAAGGAATGAAGATAATCGGAGGCGAAACATGAGACAGCAAATCAGGAGGAACGTTGCAGAGAACGCAGAGAAGATCTGGTTGACGTTCCTGTTACCACTGCTCCGTGAGCGGATCTTTAACGATAAATTGTGGGGCGCTCCAGGCTCAAAGCAGCTCTTCGAGTTCTCCAAGAATTTCTTCAAGCTCAGCCACATCCCATTCTTCCGGGACCGGCTGCCCGAGTTCGATCCCAAGAAGACGAATATCTCCTGGCTTCCCATTAACCAGGACATCGAAGGTGCGGAAGGCGTTGCCCTCCCGGAAGAGGTCCTTGGCCGCTTGATCGAAAAGGCCAAACATCGGGTGATCGTGAACTCCTGCGGATGCCGGAAAATGGTGGACTGCAAGGATTACCCCAAGGACATAGGATGTCTCATGATGGGCGATTCGGCCATGCAGATCCCGGAGAAGATGCGCCGGGAGGTGGGGGTGGAGGAGGCCAAGGCTCATGTGAAGAAGGCCGTGGAGGCGGGCCTGATTCCCATCACCGGCAAGGCGCGGATCGACAACGACATCTTCATGATTCCTGACGAAGGCAAGCTCCTCACGGTATGCCTTTGCTGCGAGTGCTGCTGCATCACCCGCTTCTCTCGTTACGGAACGCAGGAGTCGCTGGAAAGCATCCACCACCCGGTGGAAGGCCTCTCCGTCGAGGTGACCGATGCGTGCATCGGCTGCGGAGCGTGCGTGTCATCATGCTACCTCAACGCTATCGAGATGGCGGGCCAGAAGGCGGAGATCGGAAATCTGTGCCGGGTTTGCGGCCGTTGCGCCATGCACTGTCCCCAGGACGCCATCAAGCTCAAGCTCGACAACCCCAACGCCATTGAAGACGTGGTTCAACGGATCGAATCGGTGGTGGATTTCTAAGAGCCGTCCTGCCCTGCACCATCCCGATAATGGTGGGATTCGGGGTGGACCCGCTCGATGAACTCCGTCTCGAAGATCCTCTCCCGATCCAGCCTGTCATCCAGGTATCCCATGGCCTCGAGGACCGGCAGAAAATCCAGGGAGGCCTGCACATAGGGCTCGGGCAGGGAGGCACAGTACCAGGGGGACAGGGCGAGCGTCCGCTGCACGAAATTCTCATCCAGCCCGGGAAGCGCCTGCAGGGTGGCCGGGATCACCTCCTCGTGACACTCCCGCAATAAATTGCACGCTCGCTCGTGAAGGTGCAGGAATCCCTCGATGAGAGAACCTTCCTGAAGCATCCTCCTGTGCACCACGATGCCGTAGCTCGGGTTGAACGGCCACAGGCTTTCAGGTGGGGCCATCAGGCGCGTACCGCAGTTTCGTTCACACAGGATGGCCAGGGGCGGTGTGCCCACGGCTGCGGCCACATCCCCCTTGTTGAATGCGTAGGGGATGAGATCGGCCCAGGTGTAATTCACCACATGAACATCCGGGCAGCGGTATCTATCGAGAAGGGAGCGGAAGATCACATCATGGATGGAGCCCGCAGCCGGTGTTCCCACCCTGCAGCCTGAAAACTTCTGAAGAAAGTCCTCGGTCTCTCCTGCTTCGGCAAGACTCCTGGTACCCGTTCCCGCCACCATGACCGTGCCTTCGATGTGGCCACCCCCCACACACACCAGAGGAATTCCCCTGGAGATCCCGATCATGGCCGGAGGCAAGCCGATATACCCGAGGTCGATCTCGTTAGACGAAAACGCTTCGACCATTTCGGGCCCCGTACCGAACAGGATCCACCCCGCATCCCTCTTCATCTCCTGCTTCACCCATCCGAACTGCCTGATGAGGTGAGACGTGTGATAGAGCGTGGAGAGGTATCCGATGCGGATGGAAGCCGGCATGTTCGTCCACCTGTTACAAGGGGCAAAGGCCTTTGATCTTCTTCTCGAACAATCTTAAATCATCTTATTTTAGGGCATGGTCACCTGGTTGACAATCAAAGGCTCCCATGCAAATTTCTTTGGACCTATGCGCGGGTTTCATTCATGAATAGGACTCCTAGGCAAAAAAGAGAGCACTGTGGAATCACCTCAAATGACGAAGCGTATCCCTGATCCGCCTGCTCCGGACATCCCGCCGGAGAAGGACGTGGCGGAATTCACGGTGAAGGCCATCCTGCTCGGCATGTTCTTCGGGGTCCTGTTCGGCGCTGCAAATGCCTACCTGGGCCTCAAGGTCGGCTTGACCGTGAGTGCATCCATCCCTGCCGCCGTGATGGCTGCTTCGGTCTTCCGCATCCTCCGGACCGGCACCCTCCTGGAAGCGAACATGATCCAGACCATCGGCTCTGCAGGAGAGTCCCTGGCAGCCGGTGTCATCTTCACCATCCCGGCCATGCTTCTCTGGGGAGTCTCCCCTTCCCTGATGACCCTCTTTCTCACGGCCCTGTTCGGGGGATGGATGGGCGTTCTCTTCATGATCCCGCTGCGCCGGCACCTGATCGTCCGCGAACATGGAAAACTCCCCTACCCGGAGGGCACGGCCTGCGCCGAGGTCCTTCGAGCGGGCACGGCAAAGAGGGGCTCTGCCAGGGCGCTTTTTCAGGGCCTTGGATTAGGCTTTGCCTATGAGTTTCTCATGACCGGCCTCGGACTATGGGAGAAATCCCCGAAATGGACCCTTCCATCTCTTCCCAAGGCCTCCATCGGTATGGAGGTGACTCCTTCACTCCTTGGTATCGGATTCATCCTGGGACCCCGAATCGCAGGGGTCATGATCGCCGGCGGCGCCATGGCATGGCTCGTTCTCATCCCGCTCATCGCCTGGATCGGAAGCGGGCTCGATCAACCCCTCTACCCTTCCGATGTTCCGGTGGAGAAGATGGCCCCGGCAATGATCTGGCACGCCTACATCCGTTACATGGGTGCAGGCGCTGTTGCCGTGGGCGGAATCATCAGCCTGGCCAGGTCGCTGCCCACCCTGCTCTCCTCTTTTCGTTCCTCCCTGTCCGGATCCGGAATCAGCCGCTCCCGCAGCGCGATCCCCCGGACCGACCGGGACCTTTCCCTGCTGCTCGTTGCAGGGATCCTTCTCGCCGTATTCGTTGGCATTAGGCTGCTGGTGCCCATCCCCACGGGCTGGCTCGGCGCCTCTTTGCTCCTTGTCTTCGGGTTCTTCTTTGTTACGGTCAGCTCCCGAATCGTGGGCCTGATCGGTTCTTCATCCAATCCGGTGTCCGGCATGACCATTGCTACCCTGCTTTTTACTGCATTCGTCTTCCGGTCCATGGGCTGGACCGATGCAGGGCATCAGATTTCGGTGCTGTTCATCGGAGCGGTGGTGTGTATCGCGGCTGCCGTGGCCGGCGACATCTCCCAGGACCTGAAGACCGGCTATCTCGTGGGTGCCACACCCCGTCATCAACAGATGGGAGAGTTCATCGGCGTCCTCACAACCGCCCTCTGCATCGGCTCTGTGGTCCTTCTGCTGCACAAGGTGTACGGGATCGGGTCTGCGGAACTGCCGGCACCGCAAGCCACCTTGATGGCCCTTGTGATCAAAGGGGTTCTCACGTCTCAACTTCCATGGGCCTTTGTGGGGATCGGCATGGTGCTCGCCCTGGTTGTGGAGCTTCTCGGCGTGTCCTCTCTGCCCTTTGCGGTGGGCCTCTACCTCCCTGTCTCCCTGACAACCCCGATCTTTGCAGGCGGCATCCTCCACAGTCTTCTGCTCGGGGCAGAGGACGACGCCCGGAAGCCACTCCGGAAGGAGAAGGCCGGGCAGGGAATCCTCTCCAGCTCCGGACTCATCGCCGGGGCTTCCCTTGTGGGCGTGTTCCTTGCGCTTGGCGAAAGCGTCAGAGAGGGCTTTCTTCAGGCGATTCACATCGGGGCAGGCTGGATGGGGGACGGATCCACGGCCGGCTCCCTTGCCATCTTTCTCGTGCCTGTCGCACTCATCGTTTTCTCTGTTCTCCGCTTTTCCGGTTCCAAGGAACAGGACGAGTCATCCACCCGTCAATAGAACGACAGAGGTTTCCCTCCATCCATGAAGTTGCCCCTCCCCCTTGTTGAAGGAACGCTCATCAGGCGCAGGAACCGATTCCTGGCCGATATTCGGCTGCATAACGGCGAACAGGTGGTGGCCCATTGCCCGAACACCGGGAGCATGCTCGGATGCAACATCCAGGGGAGCAGGGTCCTGTTGAGCACAAGTTCCAATCCGAAGCGACGCACGACATTTACCTGGGAGATGATCGAGGTGCAGGGAGGATGGGTCGGGATCAACACACACAGGACGAACGGACTGGTCAAAGAGGCCATTCAAGCGGGCCTCATCCGGGAACTCAGGGATTACGATCAAATCAAGACCGAGGTCGCCGTAGGGAGCGCGAGCCGCCTCGACCTCCTGCTCGAGGGGCTGAAGGGGAGATGCTACATCGAGGTCAAGAACGTGACCCTTGTGAAGAACCGGGTGGCCCTCTTCCCGGATGCCGTGACTCTGCGCGGGCAAAAGCACCTCACAGAACTCGAGGAACTGGCTGCCCAGGGACATCGCGCTGTGATCTTCTTTGCTGTTCAGCGCGAAGACGCAAGGACCTTTGCGCCTGCGGATGACATTGACCCTGCGTACGGCCATGGACTTCGGAGTGTGGTGAATCGGGGTGTGGAGGCAATCGCCTATATTGCTTCCGTAGCACCCGGCGAGGTTTATCTCAAAAAGAGACTGCCGGTGCGGCTATAGGAGGAATGGGCCGGCTTCGCCGCAAGGATTGGAGAAACAGGGCGCCCGGACGGATATCGGGCCTTTTCTTCGGCACCTGTTTCCCTCCCACCTTGAATACGTTCAATGATCCGTATATTGCATGAAACTGTGTTGGAAAGGGGGAGTCTTCACGCATGAATCAAACAAACCCGACTCTTCCGGGTATGCGGACAGGATCTCTCCCTTGCCCGTGCTCAGGCTTGTCTTCAGAAAATGGGCGGCCACGCGATGCCCCTCCAGGGCCCTTAGCAGGGAGCCGTGATCAGCCCTTACCCGTTCACCATTGACCGTGACCCAGTCGAACTGGACCAGCCCTGTGGTCATGCGGTTGGGTCCGTTTCCAATCATGGGGCCGTCCAGGGGAGCAATCCCGGGCACCTCTTTTCTCACCGGTCTTACCATGTTCATGGAGAACGACCGGGCGAGGTTCTCGCTTGAGCGGTTCGGAATGGTATCGTCTCCCATGACCTCGAGGAGGAGCACGTTCTTCAGGCTCCCCTGTTGATCCAGAAGCTCTCCGTTCACAAAAGGTGCGTAAGGGATGGGATCCGCCTGGTCCACGATCTCCTGTGCCAGGTCTGCAAGGCCGTACAGGAACTCATAGGGATGGTCACCCGGGATAACGCTCAAAAGGAACAGAATGAGATAGAACAGGGGCGTTCCGGAATCGATCACGGAATTTCGCAGGGCGATCTCCGTGAAGCCGCCTCCGGTAACATACAGCACGGCCCCCTTCACCGAGGGCTCGAGGGCAAGGTAGGCGGGTGCCAGGATCCCTCCCAGGGAATTCCCGGCAAAGATGAGTTCATCCGTTTTCAGGATCTTCTCCCCCAGTGCATCGCACAGGCTCAGTTGCACAGCCCTGGCGAGGGTGAGGTTGTCGATCTGCGTCTGCCGCATGTTGTCCCGGCCGGCAGCGAAGTCCTCGATGCGAAGGAAAGGGATCCAGGAAGGCAGCCCGGGGACGGTCTGCCGGGTGCCGTGCTCCACGATGTCGATGGCGATGGCGGCAATGCCCTCTTCTCCCATGGCTTCGGCAACCGGAAACATCTGTTCCTTCACGGAATTGATCCCGTGAAGGAAGATCATCAAGGGTACGGGATTCTCTTCGGATGCCTCCTCGGGGATGGTCAGGATGAACTCCAGAGGCACAAGGGGAGCATCCCAGGGGCGTTCGTAGATGAGTTCCAGGTCGAAAAGGCCGTTTTTGCCCCTGAAGTCCGGGCTGGCAACGGTCCCTTTAACCAACCTTTTGATATTTTTCAGAGGAACCCCTGACATGGACGGTTGATCCGTAGTGGAGGTGATGATGACTTCAGGCGGATTCTCCATGGCCGAGCTGAAGACGAAATCCCTGAGGGCCAGAAGGTCGCCGGCCAGGTTCTCCTTGGAGCGCGTGGTAAAGGGAAGCACAAGGGCCAGGTCTTTTTCCAACAGGGGCAATTCACGGGCCGGAGATCGAAGATAGGCGAGGACCGGATCCAGGACCTCCCTTGCCTTCTGCAGTGCCGGGTCCGGGTCCTGCTGCAGGATCCGCTCAAAGGTTTCCGAGGGTCCCACCGGGCCATGGCCGGGATCGAGGAGCCTTCGCGAGACCACAAGTGCATAGGTGGTGGCCATTCGCAAGGGATGAAGAGGAAAGGCGATCAGGC
Source organism: uncultured Thermodesulfobacteriota bacterium (assembly GCA_964609935.1). Taxonomy (GTDB): domain Bacteria; phylum Desulfobacterota; class DSWW01; order DSWW01; family DSWW01; genus CAYTRL01. Next base: position 8,993 of record CAZSUQ010000133.1, read on the forward strand.
AGTGGTGCTTCTCAGGGAGCATGGCTTCCCCGAACGCATCCGTTTCCACGAGGATCGGGACCCTTTGTCCATATCCCGGAGATCCCCGGTCCACGTTGACCAGGAACATCGACCCCGCGGGGTCAACGGATTCAAGGGGATCTGCCGGAAGGGATCTTTCGGAAACCGGACCTGTCAGGGGAATCACGATTCTCGGGTAAGGGGTGAACCCGTCACCCTTTTCCAGTTCTTCAGGACGGATGTTGAAAAGGACCATGTGCCTGGGGACCATGAGGCGCAGGCCGGTGGCCGTATCCGGGTCTGTTTCGCAGAACAGGTTGGAAGGAAAAGGGGTGAGCCTTTCCGGGTCAAGGGGCGCGAAGTCCACAACCGTATCGGACCGGGCAACGGAGGCGGTGGCAAACTGCGTAATCACGCCCGCACCATCCAGCGATGTGGTCTTTGCGGTCACCCTCAGGGCATACGTACTGGCCGGGGCCAGATCCTGGGTCGGGCTCAGCACAAGGGTCTTCCTGTCCCGGAGCAATGTCCTGGCCACGGGTACGTTCGTTTTATCGGCAAAACGGGACACCCCAATGGAGAGGCCGGCCAGTTCCTGCGGATCGGTTTCCCGGGAGAAGCGGATCTGGAAAAGTGTGGTAACCGGGGCATCTGTGGACCCGTTCCCCGGCGTAACGGAAATGATTTGTAGCTGGGATCTCCCTTCGGTGGAGGGAACCGTGTCCTCACCGCAACCAACAAAAAAAAGAACCGAAAAGAGTATGATCAACAATCCAGCATGGCGTCTTCTCATCTTTCGCTTCTCCCCCTTGCTGCAACGATGTTCTCGTGATCGAGGTCGTCATTTTAGTTCATTTCATCCTGCGTTGCCAGTGGCTCCAGCACCCACACTTTGCGATTGACCCCCCCCGTAGATTCCTATATGAATTGAAAAAGCAAACAGGTTAAGGACAAGATCAGTTCGTGCCGTATGGAACATGTGGTCTCTTACAGCACACCCTCCTTGCTTTGTCGCCCAACATGTTTATCTACGTTCAATTTGTTTATTTATTTTTCCATTCGCCAGGTTTAAAACCTTCGCCTTTCAGGCGAAAAGCTTT
>CAZSUQ010000134.1:0-10034 GCA_964609935.1 uncultured Thermodesulfobacteriota bacterium
AACCAGGTTGGGATAGCCGGAGCAATCGACTTTGCAACAGCCGGGCATGCCGTTGCACATGCCGTCGTCACATGCCTCGGCCCCGTCGATACGCCCATCTCCGCATGACAGGACATCCTCGTTGTCACATCCAGCCGTTAAGCCGAGAAGCAGAAAAAGAAGAAGGGGCAACGTCCGAACAGGAAGGGATTTCAACATAGCAGTTCTCCCTTTCATGAAGTGTTCAAGGGATCTCCAGTTGCTCCAGAGAAGCATCTTCCAGCGAGTTCCATACCCAGTCTGCCCCTGTCAGCTGTTCAGCCGGGACCGTATGGGTGAGACCGAGCACGGGCATGCCTGCAGCCTTGGCAGCCTGGACGCCGGGTGCCGAGTCCTCGATGACCAGACACTCGGAAGGAAGGATGTTCGTCCTTTGGGACAACCGTTGGTTCATGGTCTGGAGTGCTTTCTGGTAGACCTCGGGATCAGGCTTCATTCGGGCCACATCCTCGGCGCTCACGACGACGGTGAACAATTCAGAGAGCCCGGCCTTTTCCAGAGCAAAGCGGATCTCCTTGCGAAGGGCCATGGAGGCCACACCAAGCGGAAACCTCTCGGCCGAACGGCGGATAAAGGAGCACACGCCCGGAAAGAAGCGCGTATCCTGCTCGAGAAGCGCCTCATAGTAGACCGATTTCCGTGCAACCAGGGCCTCCATGCCTCCTGCACGAGCGATATCTCCGGTATGCTTCATGCCCCATTGGAAGCACTCCACGTCATCGAATCCAAGGCAGTCGCGGTAGTACTGGTCGCGGGTGATGGAGAACCCCTCTTCAGAAAGGACCCTTTTCAAGGATTCGTAGTGATATTCCTCGTCGTCGAGGATCACGCCGTTGAAATCGAAGATAATGGCTTTCAGCATATCTGCTCCGGGAAGACGGGCTGTGATGCGCTATTCGTGTCATTGGAAAAATGGGATCGAAGAAATATAATGCCAGAATCAAAACAGGATAAAAAGGTGCAAGGAGGCGATGAGGGATGCGCATTGCCAGGTCCGTTCGAACAGGGAAAGGACGCCTGTCTGCTGTAGACACGAGGGGGATTCGGATTGATGCAAACAAAGGTTTTGCTCTTTGATATTGATGCCACGCTGTTGTTGAGCGGTCGTGCCGGCACCAGGGCTCTGAACCGAACATTTGAGGAACTCTATGGTATACAGAGTGCAATGGACGATATCCGCCCTGACGGCAAGACCGACCCACTCATCTTCAGGGAGATCTTCCAGAACAGGCTGCCGGGGATCGACCCGGACCTGGAATTCCAGCGAGCCGCTGACCTCTATCTCGGTTACCTGGAGGAAGAGCTGAACGACTCACCCGGATTTTGCCTCATGCCCGGAGTGGAGACACTCCTGGAGGAACTGTCCGGACAGAAGGGGATCGCACTCGGCCTGGCCACCGGAAATCTGGAAAAGGGCGCATGGCTCAAGCTGAAGCGGGGAGGGCTGGCTGACTATTTTCACTTTGGCGGCTACGGGAGTGATGCGGAGAACCGTACAGACCTGGTCCGCGTGGCCATGAAGAGAGCCGAAGCACACGTGGGGGAGGCCGTGCCGGCAGGAGATATCTTCGTTATCGGGGATACCCAGCGGGACATCCTTCATGCAAAGGAAGCCGGCGTCAGGACCGTGGCCGTGGCTACGGGTCGAACAACCGAGGAGGAACTGGCCCGACATGAGCCGGACCACCTGTTCAGGGACCTTTCCTCGACCCAGAAGGTCCTGGAGGTGTTCTTCGGCTGACAGGAGCACGGGGCAAGACATTGACGTGGTTTGCCCGTTTCCTCTAGACTGCTCCTGCCTCTGAAATCTCATTCATAACCGGGAGGGAAAAGATGAAATCGTGGAAGTTGCCCCTGGGCATCGTCCTTCTCTTCTCCGTGGGATTCGGGATCGGATTGAGTGGTTGCGGCGATGACAGGGAAATCCTTGTGACCCTCGTGTCCGAGCGCCTTGAGTGGATCTTGCCCACCGGGGGATCGGTTCGCTCCTCTCCGGTGGTGGGAACACACGGCACGATCTACGTAGGGTCGGACGACAATTATCTCTACGCGCTCAATCCTGACGGAAGCGAGAGATGGGTCTTTCGCGCCGGGGGTTCCATTCGCTCCACCCCGGCACTGGACGTGCAGGGAAACGGTACGATCTACACGGGCGCCAGTGACGGAAACCTCTATGCGATTCGAGCCGACGGCACACAAAAATGGGCCTTTCCCACAGGTGACCGGGTCGAGTCCTCGCCTGCTGTGGCCCAGGACCGGACGGTCTACGCGGGTTCGGACGTTGGATACCTCTATGCGGTGAATCTGTACGGTTCGCATAATTGGTCATTTCTCACAGGGGGAGCCGTTTGATCCTCTCCGCTTGTGGGAGCGGACGGCACCGTGTACGTGGGATCCGATGACATGAACCTTTATGCGGTCAATCCGGACGGTTCCCAGAAGTGGGCCTATTCCACGCAAGGGGCTGTCTGCTCCTCTCCTGCCATGGGCGACAACGGAACCGTGTACGTCGGGTCTGATGATAACGGACTCCATGCCGTGAAACCGGACGGGACACAAAAGTGGGTGTTCCAGACAGGCAAATGGATTCGGTCTTCTCCGGTGGTGGGCTCCCGGGGAGCGATCTATGTGGGCTCTGCGGACAATTCCTTTTACGCGATCCTTCCCAACGGAAAAACGAAGTGGTCCTTCAGGACCAAAGGAGCGATCCTCTCTTCGCCGGCGCTGAACGAATCGGGCAGTGGGGAGGTCTACGTGGGGTCTGGAGACAAGAACATCTACGCGTTTTCAGGCGGGACGGAGTCTTAGTCCTTGTCCTTCACGCTCACCCGGAGAAAGCGTTTCTTCCCGGCGCGGAGCAGGATACCCCCGTTCAGGAGGTCGGCCGTTCCGATCTTCCGGTCAAAGGCTTCAATGCGATCATCGTTCACATAGCCGCCACCCTGCTCGATGAGCCTCCGTGCCTCGGCGCGGCTCTTGCAGAGCCCAACCTCCTGAAAGAGCTGCCAGGCCGGGATGCCTTCCTCCAGCCGCCCGTGCTCCACCAGGTAGCCCGGTGCGGACGTGAGCCCCTCTTTTCCGTCGGCCTTCTTTCCCATTCCCCCAAAGAGGCTCTCCGAGGCTTCCCTGGCCTTTCGGGCATCTTCTTCGGAGTGCGTGATGCAGGTGGCTTCAAAGGCAAGGACCTGCTTGGCCTGACGGAGTTCTTCCCCTTTGAGCTTTCCGATCCTGCGGATCTCCTCCATGGGAAGAAAGGTGAACAGGGCCAGGAAGCGTTCCACGTCCTCGTCGTCCACATTGATCCAGTACTGGTAGAATTCGTAGGGTGACGTCCTGTCCGGATCCAGCCAGACGGCGCCCGTGGCGGTTTTCCCCATCTTGGCTCCGGACCGGGAGGTGAGAAGGGGAAAGGTGATGCCGTAGACCTGTGCACCATCCAGCCGGCGGGTCAAATCGATTCCGGCACAGATGTTCCCCCACTGGTCCGCGCCCCCCATCTGGATCCTGCAGTCATGGTGCTTGAACAGGTGCCAGAAATCATAGGCCTGCAGGAGCATGTAGTTGAATTCAATGAAATTCAACCCGCCTTCCTGCTCCAGTCGCTGCCGGTAGGATTCAGCCGTGAGCATTCGGTTGACACTGAAGTGGCGGCCGATGTCACGGAGAAACTCGATGTACTTGATGTCCGTGAGCCAGTCCGCATTGTTGAGCATGACGGCCCTGCCTTCACTGAAATCGAGATACTTCGAAAGCTGTGCCTTCAGTGCGTCCACGTTGGCCCCCACCTCTTCATCGCTCATCACACGCCGCAATTCGGTCTTGCCGCTCGGGTCTCCCACGAGACCGGTGCCGCCGCCCACGAGAACGATGGGACGGTGCCCGCAACGCTGCATGTGCACCAGGCTCATGATGGGCTCCAGGGAGCCGGCATGAAGGCTCGGTGCCGTTGGGTCGAATCCGATGTAGCAGGTTACAGGTTCTTTGAGCAGGTTCCGCAACCCCTCTTCATCGGTTGTCTGGTCCACAAAGCCTCTTTCAAGGAAGATGTCCAGCACGTTCTGCACGCATGACCCTCCTTTGTCGGTTCCAACGGATCGATGATGCCCGGTCACCCTGTTCACACGGGTCGTTGCAGGGGAGGCAGCCCCCTTCGACTCCGGGAGAGGATATCCCAGAAGGCCCCCCGGTGTCCGCTGGCCAGGGCATCCACGAGCACCTCGTTTGCATTGTAGTTGTAGTTTGCCTTGTCACGTTCCCGTATGGGGAGGAAGAAACGGGGATCGTCACCGATGAATTGCTCGAGCTGTACCTGCCAGGTTTCACCCAGTTCATGAGAACAATAGAATACAGGATATAGAAGTTGATCGTTCTGTTCCAGACGGCCGGCCAGGGAAGGGTTTTCCGCCATGGGTCCCTGGCCAAGGATCTCAGCCGCAAGCGGGGTGTTTGGGTAGAGACGGATCCCCACATTGGCTCCCACGTTGGGGACATCCAGGCTTCGGCAGAGTTCGATGACCTCCCGGAGGGTATCCATGGTCTCACCGGGTCCGCCCAGAAGAAGGTCAAAGAGAAACGTCAGGCCGGCCCTCTGGCACGCCTGGGCCGTTCGCCTGAGGTCTTCTTCCGTGTGTGTCCTTCCGAGGGGTTGCAGGACTTCCTGAACGGAGTGGTCCACACCGAAGTTGATGCCCGCACACCCGGCTTCGGCCATGGAGAAGGCAAGCTCATCGTCAAAGCCAAGAGGGTTGGCATACGTGTACCACCTGATCCTGTCTGAAAGCCCTTCTTCCCTGACGGCTTTGCACACGGTCAGGGCGTGACGCTTCGGAACGTTGAACTCGCTGTCGCAGAGGTGAAAGATCGAAGCCTCTTGATCCATGAGGGAGCGGACCTCGCGGAGAAGAGCCGGGATCGGTTTTGTGACGACCCTCGATCCTTTCCCAAGCGGATCCACACAGTAGCGGCAAGGCTCGGGACATCCTCTCTTGGTCTCGAGCCCAACCATGCCGCCTTGTTGAGCGTACGAGCGATTGCTGATGAAACGTCGCGGCGAATAAAAATCCTGGGCCATCTCCTGCACGCTTGGCGCGTTGGAGCGGATTCTCCCGTCCTGGCTCCAGACCAGGCCGGGAAGAGCCTCAAAGGAGTCCGGATCATGAGTCGACGCGAGCAGTCCGAGGAGATCCTGCTCCGAGGATCCGGCAATCCCGTAGTCGGCCTGCAGGAACGGAAGGAGGGCCTCAGGGGCAATGGAGAAGCCGGAGCCTCCCATGATGACGGGCTTCCCAAAGGCCTCTTTCAGGAGTTGAACCATGGACCCAATGGGCTCCAGGAAGGAATCCCGGCTGAAGTAATAGGCGTCGTCGAGATTCCGCATGGTAAGAAGCACCACATCCGGCGTTGAGGAAACGGCCTGTCGGGCCCACTCCGGCGTGGGCAGCATCTCCGCCGGGCCTTCCAGACAGAGATCCAGGACCTTGCAGATGTGACCGTGGACGGTCAGGGCTTCACAAAGATAGTCCGCGGCCAGTGGGGCCACAGGGGGCAGCATTCGGTTCGGGTTGACAAAGAGGATCTCCACCTGATCACCATGGGTCGTGTGGAAAAAGAGGGAAAGTTCCCGGAAGAAAAGGAATACGTTACCTTCAGGAAACGATTTTATCAATCAGGGAGGTCGGGCCAGCCCGTATATCGTTATCGTTTGGTGATTCGTGTGCAAGAGGTGCAGATGCCAGGATCTCCATGCTCTCGCTGCATGGAAAGGATCGGGTTGATCATGGGGTGTACTGACACCCCTGGGCAGCCTCCATGAAGGCACGGTCCAGTTCGCCGGGCTTTCCCGTACGGTCAAGGTCCGCCCCGTCACACCAGCTGTTGGATGGGTTGCAGCTGTCTGAAGGTGAACCCTCGTATTGGGCATAGGCCTCTTCGAACAGTGTCTCGTCATTGTCGTCCACCCGTCCGTTTTCGTCCATGTCGGCTGCGGCACAACCGAGAACGGCCCATGTGCAGTCAAGGACCTCAGGGGCGTGGACACAGATGGGGATCGCCTGAAAGAGTTTCATCCCTCCGAGATGCCTGTGACGTGGATTTTCCACGTCCCTCCATTCAGGGTCCACCGAGGTCCTGGCCTCATACCCACCGTTCACCCGTCGGACAGGAGGGTCTTCCCCGTAGGTGTCCCGGTACCGCTGGACGACCGATGTCAGCTTTTCCCCTGCCAGCGCCGCCTCCACCTGAGCCTTGATCTCTTCATCGGTCATGAGCGCCTTGGGCTGGGTGTCTGACATGTTCAGCAATTGTTCGATGGAGTTGATGCGCCCCTCTTCCTGGGTGAACCCGGAAAAATCATCCAGAACCGTGCTGAGACCACCGATGGCGTCGAACACCGCGGCTTCGTAACGCTGCCTGGTCCGCTCATCGGGACGTGTGCGGGCGTAGATCACGTCCGCGAATCTGCGCATCAGGTTCGTCTGGTCCAGGAGTGCACTGCGGGCTGCCGACTCGAGATCGGACTTCCCTTGAATGCGGGCATAGTGGACAAGGGCCAAGGTGGACTCGACAATATCGTCGTAATCGTTCTGAAAGCTCCCGATGAGATCTTGCGCCAGCCCGGGGGAGAGAACGTCGAGGCATTCAACAAGGTCGAGCCAGGGGAGTCCAAGTGGTTCGCTCTGCAACACCGTAGCGTAGGTTGTTCCAAAATAGGCGTCGTTGATGTCGTGACAGAAGATGAGGGGCAGGTCGATCTCTATGCCGAAGAGATCCCTGAGAATCATTTCCTCGATTTCCCCGGGCAGGGGGAGATCGGGCACGGGGAGGTCCAGCCCTGCCGTGGAAATCGCCCTGGACAGGTAGGCCATGGGACACGCGGAATTGCCTCCGAGATCCTGATTCTCCGGATCCCCGTGCGGTCTCACCGTGCCGCTGACCGTGAGGTCTCCGTACGCGTGGTACTCATCTACGGTCATGATGTTTCCCCCGGACTCCTGTATGAGATCTCCGATCCGCCGGCCTGCCTCCACGGCATGGAGAGCCGCCTGACGGACATCCGCATCCACGGTGGGGTCATTGAGTGCGTCCATGGCTGCGACGATGCCCACCGCAAGATCGGGCAGGTTGTCCCTGGAGTTGTGGTTCCCCCACCAGGCCCCTTCCCAGGGATACCCCGACGGTGTCTGCATGGTCGAACGGCAGCAGTTGCTCACCCGGATGAAATGAGGCCTTTCATCGATGCTGTAGGTGATGGAGTAGCCGGACACGTGATCCACGGGCTTGAAGTTGAACATGAATTCACCGGGGTTCTCCCGGTAGGTGAAATGGGTCCCCTGGTAAAACGTGTCGAGCACCTCGGTTTCAAGCCCTGAAGAAGGAGGCCAGGGATGAACAACCGAGGCACCGTAGCGGGTGCGTGTGACCGTGCCGGAAATCCCGTCCATGACGCGTGTCCAGCCTGGCAGGACCTCTCGGGAGGTGAGGCCCGGAATGCCTGTGACCTGCTCGAAGAAGGCGATCCCCTCGAACATGCGGATCAGGGTGAGGGCCAGGGCTCGGGTCCGGAAAACCCTGTAGGCGTGCCATACACCAAAGGCCGTGGTCCCGATGAGGTTGTTGTCCGTTGGTCCGGGGATGATCTCGTACACGTTTCCCTGCTTGGAAACGGCCTTGCTGCCGATCGTGGTGGCAAAGACGGAATCACCAAAGATGTGGAAACGGTTGTAGGCAAGAAGAGCCCGCTCCACGCGCTCACGATAAAACAGGCGGAAGGCGTCGGCCGCAGCTCTCGGATCCGGAACCGGATCGTTGAAGACAGTGGCCTGTGTGTTCGATGCATCCTGAGAGTCGTCTCCCTGGTTGCAGGCGAAGAAAAGAGGGGAACAGACCAGGAAAGGAAAAAGGAGGGGGGCAAGGCGTCCCGCAGGGAGGAATCTTGTCATGTCGTGGACTCCTGTTGCTTCGTGTTCAGGCAAAAACGAGCATCCTTCGACTCCTGCGTACCGTACCATAATTCCGGGTGGAGAACGAGCCGAATATCCATGTTCTGGCAGTCCACCGGGGAAAGGTGATAAGGTGAAAAAAGATCAATATTTTCAATGCCAACCCCCACTCAACAGGAAAAGGCAGGCATGTCAGAGGCTGCAGGGACAGGCAGCGCTCCTCCAGGGACCCGTACACCCTCCGAAAGCCGTGGCGGATGGCCCGGGACGGGGCGATTCCTCTTCTCGCTTTTCATGGCTGCCGGCATCATCTTCGCGCTTCTCAAGCTGACCCACGTGTCGCCTGGGCTCATCCTGGAGACACTTGGAGGGATCCTGCCGCGATATCTCCTTTACGGTCTCATACTCCATCTGGCCGCTTATGTGCTCAGAAGCCTTCGGTTTCGAATCCTTCTCCACTCCAGAAAGGTATCCGTCAGGGACCTGTTCCATGTGGTATTGGTTCACAACTTCCTGAACCACGTCCTCCCAATGAGAGCAGGGGAGTTGAGTTACATCTACCTGGTGCGGCATCGGCACGGGATCGACCTGGGCGAGGGATTGGGAACCCTGACCATTGCAAGGGTCATGGATCTCATGTCCTTTCTGGTCTTTTACCCTGTGGCCGTCATCCTTCTCTATATGCAGGGCCAAACGTTTCCGCCTTTGGTCTGGAAGGTCCTCATGGGGACGGTTCCCCTGTTTTTCCTGATGTCAGGCCTCCTCCTGCTCTTCTCCTTCAAGGGGAGGGTGATCCACGAACTGGCGGGGAAAATCGTGAAGAAGACGGGGATTCAGAGGGTAAAAGGGGTATCCATTATCTTCGGCAAGCTGGACAAGACCGTACAGAGCTTTGAACACCTGAGGTCCGGGCGGGTCTACCTCCTGGGGTTTCTCCTGTCCCTGAGTATCCTCGGCGCAGTGTACCTTGTGGGCTACATGCTCCTGGCAGGGATGGGCTATCCCATGTCCATCCCCCTGGTGATCTTCTGCTCAACACTCGCTTACCTTGGATTCCTTTTCCCACTCTACAGCTTTGCAGGATTCGGAATGCTCGAGGCCGGTTGGACCGCAGGCTGCATGATGGCCGGGTTCTCAAAGGAGATGGGTGTGGCAAGCGGCTTCAGCTTTCACATCATCGTACTGATTTACGTCACACTTCTCGGCCTGTGGGGGATGGTGCGGGTCGGGACAGGAAGAAAAAACAACGAAATCAGTGGGCAGCCTTGAAATATTCGGGCTCGTTCCCTGAGCGCCATTTGATGTTGCAGCCGATGCTCGGCTTCTGGTCCTTGTCCACGGGCCGGGTTGCCAGCATGGCATCCAGTGCGGCGCGAAGGTCCTTGCCGGTGACAGGGATATCGTTGCCGGGCCTGCTGTCGTCCAGCTGGCCCCTGTAGACCAGTTTCAGGTCCGCATCGAAAAGGAAGAAATCCGGGGTACAGGCCGCCTGATAGGCCTTGGCAACCTCCTGGCTTTCATCGTAGAGATAGGGAAAGGTGTACCCGAACTCCCCGGCTTCCCTGGCCATCTGTTCCGGGCTGTCATCCGGATAGGTGCTCCAGTCGTTGGCATTGACGGCAACAACGGAAACGCCATTATCCTGGGCTTCTTTGGGGAGGCTAACCAGCTCTTTTCGTATATGCTTCACAAATGGGCAGTGGTTGCATATGAACATGACGAGCAGGCCCTTGCTCCCTGCGAAATCATCCAGGGAATACGTCTTTCCATCAGCAGAAGGAAGGTGGAAGGAAGGGGCCTTCGTCCCCAGCGGCAACATGGTGGAGTTTACAGCAGCCATGATTGAGTCTCCTGATTACGGTTCTCGTTTTCTATAGAGATGATTTTTCATTGATCCATGATTCAGAGGACCCCTTTATTCTACCTGCCGGAAGGGGTAAACAGATACAGAAAAATCTCCAGGGTAGACATCCGGCGCGTGAATCAATCATGACAAACGACCCGCAATCGGACGGAAACAAACAGAGTACGAATGCGCGGGTCAATGACTTTAAATAG
>CAZSUQ010000135.1:0-10027 GCA_964609935.1 uncultured Thermodesulfobacteriota bacterium
CCTGGGAAGTTGCTCTCCTGCAGCGGTTTGGGTAGCATACTGGATCAACACCCATGCTATGATTGAATGGATGACAGGAAAAATCAAGAGGGAAGAGGGATGAAGAAGATCAAGGTGGGAATCACGGGTGCGGCCGGATATACGGGCTGCGAGCTCATCCGCCTTCTGGAGAAACACCCTCGCGTTGAACTCTGCTGGCTGATGACCGGAAAGACCAACCAGGGGAAGACCCTGAAGGAGGTGTTCCCCCACCTGAGGGGCTTGGGGGACAGGACCTTTTCCGCCATGGACCCGAAAGACCCGCAGGGCGCGGACCTGGTTTTCATGGCCATGCCGCACGGCCTTTCGGTCTCGGTTGTGCCTGCGTTCCTCGAGGCGGGTGCCCGTGTGGTGGACCTGAGTGCAGACTACCGCCTCAAGGATCCTTCCCTTTACGGAGAGTGGTATCAGATGGAGCACGCCGCGCCCCAGCTGCTGGAGGAAGCGGTGTACGGGCTCACCGAACTCTACCGCAGCCATCTGCCGGGCGCACGCCTCGTGGCCAACCCCGGGTGTTACCCTACGGTCTCCATTCTGGCGCTTGCACCCTTGCTGATGAAGGGCCTGGTTCAGCTTGATTCCATCGTGATCGATGCCAAGAGCGGGGTGTCCGGGGCAGGGAGAGGGTTATCCATGGTGACCCACTTTTCGGAATGCAACGAGGATTTCCTTGCCTACAAGCCCATGGAACACAGGCACATCCCGGAGATCGAGCAGGAGCTCTCCCTGCTGGCAGGGGAGAAGGTGGCCGTGCGCTTTGTCCCCCACCTGGTGCCCATGATTCGCGGCATGCTGGCCACGGTCTACTGCAAGCCCTCCAAGGAGTTGAAGGGCAAAGATCCGCAGGAGGTTTACAAGGCGTTTTACGAGGGAGAGCCTTTTGTGAGGGTCCTGGAGCCGGGGGAACTCCCGCGCACAAAGGATGTGTGGGGCACGAATACTTGCGAGATCGCCGTCCGCTTCCACGAACCGAGCGATTCCATCCTGGTGGTGGCCGTGATCGACAACCTGGTCAAGGGGGCGTCCGGTCTGGCCGTGCAGAACATGAACGCCATGTTCGGAATCCCTGAGGCCGAAGGGTTGCCCGGGATCGCTCTCTATCCCTGACAGGTGCGCAGGAAAAAATCAGGATCCTGTTAGGGGCACGAAGTGCATGGAACTCTTTTCGACCCTCACAGCGGCTTCTTCATCACAAAGAAGCAATATCCATAGGTTTCGTGATACTTCCTGAACATCTCCATCTCGTTTCTGGCATCCTGGAGTATGCCCCGGATCTCCTCAGGCTTTTCCTTCCAGTCCTCCTCTAAAAGCTCCACCCGCCTCGCCAGGTGATCGTAGTAGTCCCGGGTCCAGGACTCCTTGGGAAGCACGAAATGTCCCACGGGGATGTAGCCCAACCCCTTGATGATGTTCTGTTTCTCTTCAAGGGGTCCGATCTCAGGATTTTCCTCCCAGAACTCCAGCAACTCCTCGGGCGGGTGTGGCTTGAGCCAGACCACTTCGGAAACCACCACGTGTCCCTCAGGCTTCACGAACCTCTTCACCTTTTCCAGGCCGTTCTTGAAGCCCATGATGTAGATTGCACCCTCGGACCAGACAAGGTGGAAGCTCTCATTGGAATAATCCATCTCGTTCATATCTGCCTGAACAATCTCGATCCTGTCCGCCACCCCCTCCCTCTCGGCAGCCTCCTTCATCCGCACGATCATCTGCGGCATCAGGTCCAGGGCCACGATTGACCCGCGGGTCAATCTGGCCAACTCCAGGGTCTGGACACCCGGCCCGCAGCCGATGTCCAGGATCCTGGGCTCCGGAGGAAGCCCCTGGACCATCCCAAAGGCCCGCCGGGTGGAATGGTTGTCCCCGGGTCCGGCCCTGGGCAACTCTCCGTAAAGCTGCATGAAGTGTCCTGTCACGTCCATGGGGCCCCATTCGGATCAGCTTCCTTCAACAAAGTCGCGGCACCAGTTGACGCCCTTCTTGGGGTCATTGGTCCAGGCATCCGCACCCACATGATCACGCACCGTCAACGTGGTGGGACCGCCACCGATGATGACGTATCTTCCCTTTCTCATGTTTCGTTCCTCAAGCAGGTCCACCACCTCTTTCATGGATGCAAAGGCGGGTGTGATCAGGGCCGACATGGCAAGCACACCGGCTTTCGTTTCCGCCATCTTGTCTACGATCAGCCCGGGTTCCACGTCCACGCCCAGATCGAACACCTCGAATCCGCTCACCTTGAAGAGGCTGGCAACAATATTCTTGCCGATATCGTGGATGTCGCCTTTCGGCGTTGCGATCACCACGGTTCCAGGACAAGAGGCCTGTTGACCTTCGGACAGCAGCGGCTCTACCTTTTCCAGCACGTTCTTGAAGATGTCGGCCGACATGATGAGTTCAGAGAGAAAGTACTCGCCCGTGCTGTAGAGATCGCCCACCCGGTCCATGCCGTCACGGCATTCGTTCAGGATGGCCAGCGGGTCCCTGCCCTCCGCGATGGCCTGATCCACCCGATTCATCACCTCGTCAAAGAGCAGGCCGGCCACCGCCTGCGCAATATCACCCTTGATCTCATCCTTCTCCGGGGCCACCTTTGTGACCTCTTTTTCAGCCCGAGCCCCGGTTCGGCCCTTCCTGCCCACATAGCTCTTGCCTGTGTCCACCATGGCCCTGAGGTTCTCGGGCTTCACGTCGATGGGACACTCGCAGCCCGTGGTGAGCATGAACCCACCGCCGTCTCCCACCTCGTCGATGAGACGCTTGCAGTATTCTTCCACCTCCTCGGGCTTGCCTAGGGAGAGGAGGCTTGCCGGCACGTCGCCGCTGATGCACATGTGGTCCTTCAGGATCTTCTTGGCGTTGAAGATGTCGGTGGTGCCGTCCAGGTCGCAGATGCATTTTCCTTTTGGGAGCTGCTTGAGGTAGGGCAGGTTCATGCTCCAGTCGGTATCGAAATGCAGCCAGGGTGTGATCCCTTCGGAGACAAAGGCATCCACGTATCGCTGCAGAAACGGCCATTCAAAGCGCTCGAACAGCGGCAGGCGATAGTAGAACCCGGAGCCCCTTTCCAGGACGATGAAGGCCAGCATGTTGCCGTTGTCCTTGCAGGTCTCGATGGCGTTGGAGATGAAGTCATCGCAGCAGGCCTGCATGGCGGCCTCCACCTTGTCCGGGACCTCATAGAGATCCCGGGTGAACTCCATCAGGGTCCGGCTCAGGGAAAAGGACATGAGTACCGAGTCTACGGCCACGCCAAGGAAAATGGGCATGCCCTGCTCGGCGCAGATCTTCATGTCTTCCACGTAGAGCTGGTTGCTCATGCTCATCATCTGGTTGAACTCATGAAAGGTCTTGCGGCTGATCTTTCCATAGTGCTCTTCCCAGAACGCGTTCCAACCCAGGGCTGCGATCTTGTCATAGTCCTCGCGATCGAAAAGGATCCGTTCATCGATCTGATAGAGATCGTCTTCGCCCAGGTGTTTTCCTGGGATCAGATTACGCACCGGTGCTGCGGGCAGCTTGCCGGGTAGTATAGGCCAGTAGAAATTGGGCTTGCTGCCGTAGTCGTAGCCGTACTCCTTGAAGCACTGGATCAGGCAGTCGCGGGCCACGTTGTGGTCCGCCCAGGCCTCAGCCTGGGTCCTGCCATACAACCGGGGTGCCGAGGTGACCAGGATGGGGAAGACCGGGTGCCGGTCCACCGGCTCCAGGGCCACGGCAGCCTGCATCCTCTCCTGTATGGTCATGGTTTCATTGATCATGCTCGTCCTCTCCTTTGAATCTGTGGGGGAATCACGCGCTTCCTTTGTAGCATTCACGGCTGATTTTTGAAACCGGATCCATGGACTTCTTCCTCGCTTCGACTTGGTTCTTTTAAAGCTTGAACAAGTACAAACGAATCCTCTACGCAGTCCCCAGGCTCGGGACGGAAATTCTTCTTGACATTACAAGCTACTATCAGTAGATTATATACCATTGGTATGAATGAAGCTTGGAGAGAGATCTATGACACGGATCGATACCCAAAAAGCCGCGATCCGCGAGCGCAAGACCGAAGAGAAGAGGCAGCGGATTCAAAGCATCATTGAATCTGCGAAAAGGGTTTTTTTCTCTAAAGGCTACATACAGGCGACCATGGATGAAATCGCCTTGGGAGCCAAGATAAGCAAGCCCACGATTTATCAATACTTCAAGAACAAAGACGACCTTTTTTTCTCTTTGATGATGCCGGTGGTGGAAGACATCGGAAGGCAGTTGGAGAAGATTGAAAAACGGTTGAATGAAGGGAAGTACACCAACGGAGGCCGTCTGCTCGGAGATCTTTTCAAGGCCTTCTATCACTGTTACGAAGTGTCACCCGACACGTTCAGGATCGTTCAACTCTTTCAGCAGACCCGGCTTGTGGCCGAGTTTGATCCGGATGTAAGGGCCACACTGAACGAAAAGGGAAGGTATAACTTCGAACTGGGCCGGCGCATCATGCAGGGGGGCATGCAAAAAGGATTTATCAAGGATGTCAATCCGTACAGTCTGGCGGATCTCATGTGGGGGCTTACCGTGGGGGTGATTCAGCTTGAAGATATCAAAGATGACGATAAACAGAAGAACAAGTTCAAAAAGGCGGCTCTTCTTCTGGCTGAACAGATCTTTATTGAGGCGTTATCACGATGACGGACCCATCCACTCGATCCAAGATCCCGCTCAAGCAGTTTTATGATCCTGAGGACGTTCAGGATTTGGATTACGAGAAGCGCCTCAATGATCCTGGGAGTTATCCGTATACAAGGGGAAGAAGGGCTGATCTTTACCGGGGCGAAGGTTGGATTCAGAGGGAGCTGTCCGGTGAGGGGGACCCCTCAAGGTCGAACGCGCAGCTCAAGTACCTCATTGACAAGGGCCAAACCGGTATCGATGTTATTGGGGACAGCCCTACCATGGCTCTGCTCGACCCTGACCATCCTTTAGCAGCTCATACGATTGGAACTCAGGGTGTTTCCCTGTGTTGCCTGCAGGATTACCGGGAACTTTTCAAGGATCTTCCTTTGGATTCGATTTCTGTATCGAGTTCCGTTCCTCCGGTCTTTGCTCTGACAGGACTCTACCTTGTTGCAAAAGAAAACCATATCCCGCCTGAGCAGCTCAGGGGCTCTGTGTTGCAGGCTCCTTTCTATGCGGAGGATTGCGGCTATGCCATGCATTTGCCCTTTGAGCTTCGACTCCGGTTGTCGCTTGATTCCATGGAGTTCGCCGCCAGTGAGATGCCACGGTTCCACTCTTTTATTGAAGATACGTACTTCTTCAGTGAAACAGGATTAAACGCGGTGGAGGAGATGGCACTGGGATTCATCGAAATCAGGCACATGGTTCGTGAATTGCTCAATCGCGGAGTGGAGGTGGACCGTTTTGCTCCCAGGATCGCCATCCTGGTCAATTGCGGTATGGACCTCTTTGAAGAGATCGCCAAGATCAGGGCCTCCAGAAGATTGTTTGCCAGGATGATGAAAGAGGAATTCGGAGCAAAAGATCCCCGTTCCCTGGCCGTGGTCATCACCAGCCACACCTCCGGCCTGTCGCTCACTGCACAGCAGCCGTTCAATAACATCGTCCGGGGAGCCGTTCAAACACTGGCGCTGGTAATGGCCGGCGTTCAGGCCATAGAGATATCGGCCTTTGACGAGGCTTACAGGACCCCCAGCCCGGAGTCACATCTGATCGGGCTCAGAACACAACAAGTGGTCCACCTGGAGACGAACGTGGCCCAAGTAACGGATCCGCTCGGGGGATCCTATTATGTCGAATCTTTGACCGACGAGATGGAGAAACGAATCTGGGAAATGGTGAGGGAGATCGAAGCAAAGGGGAATCCGGGAGAACT
Source organism: uncultured Thermodesulfobacteriota bacterium (assembly GCA_964609935.1). Classification (GTDB taxonomy): domain Bacteria; phylum Desulfobacterota; class DSWW01; order DSWW01; family DSWW01; genus CAYTRL01. The sequence goes on from CAZSUQ010000135.1 coordinate 5,915, forward strand.
GGTAGACAAAGGATGGTTCAAACGGCTCTTTCACCATGCAATGGAAAGAACCTCCAGACAGATTCATAACAAAGAACTTAAAAAGGTCGGAGTCAACATTCATCAGATTCCTGAAGAGGAAGACATCCTGCTCAAAGACATCGCAGAGAAAAAGATCGAACCATGTCGAGAGCGCATGGAAAAGATAAAGGCCTACAAAAGACAAAGAGACATGGACATGATCAGAGAAGTCCTTCAGGAATTGCTGCAAGCAGCAAGATCACGGACGGAAAGCTTGATGCCCGCCATCATCAAGGCCACGGCTTCCGGGGCCACCATGGGAGAAATTGCCGGGATGATGCGTTTGGCCTATGGCGCACCCTATGATCCTCACGAATTCTTGGCACCGCCTGTTTGAAGAGGAATCCTGATGAAGAAGATCAAAGTGCTGGTGGGGATCCTGGGTTTGGATCAGCATGAGGTGGGTGCTGTTGCCGTTGCCGGAATGCTGCGAGATGCAGGCATGGAAGTCATCTATACATCAAAATTCAACCTGCCATCGGGAATCGTGAAAAGCAGCTTGCAGGAGGATGTGGATGTGATTGGTCTAAGCTGTCATTCATGGGAATACCTCTATTACATACCGGAATTGATGAAGCAGATGAAGAAAGATCGCCTGGAGATCCCGGTCGTTTTGGGCGGTTCCGTGGTCACGTCCGAGGACAGCAGAAAATTAATGGAAATGGGCGTTGCGGCCACGTTCTGCGCAGGGGCCACCAGCCGCGAGATCGTTGAGACCCTACAACGATTGGTGCGAGAAAATGACGGAGAAGGGGAAGACAAGGGGGAAGCGTGCTGGAAAGAACGGCTCGCCGGCCCGGATTGATCAGGGGTCGTGAGAAGTTCTGTCAACGAATCATGAAAACCGGGGTGTAAGAACAGTGAGTCAAGAAAAGGTTTTCACAGAAGAGGAATTGAATCGCCTTGGCCAGCGCACGCTGGATCTGCTTTTGTCTTGTATTGAGTCAGATGAACCAGAGGAGGCCAAGAAGCTTGCTCGCAGGATGTACAATGAGTTTCTGGCCATGCACGATCTGTACAGGGACTGGGTTGCCGATTTGCTGACCTTTATCGGGAAGCGTTTCGGCGACGAAGAACTTTCTCAAGCCCTGGAGCAATCCGTAAGCGGGTATACCAACCGATTGAAAAGTCGCTACGCAGGCAAATCAACCCGCCGCCGGGCCGAGATTCTCCTTGCCGGGCTCAGAGGGCATCTTCACCCTTTCGAGATCGAAGAGGACGAGGAGAAGTTCGTGATTACGCCCAAACCGTGTGGCAGCGGTGAACGCCTTGTGTGCGAGGGGGCTTACGGCCCCCCGCGGAACTTCCTGAAGATTAAGAAGCCTCAGGCCATGACGTTCGGTCGGGCCGATTTCCCTGTGTACTGCGCACACTGCTACTTTCAGAACGTCCTGCCGATTGAGCCCGACGGCTCTCCTCTCTTCGTGACCGAGCCTTCTCCTGACTTGGGAAACAAGCCCTGCCGTATATACATCTACAAACGCAAACAAGACAAGGCCCAAACGGAAAATTCATCGGACGGCGGACAAAGGCGCTAGACAGGCAGAGGACCGTGTCTGAGGTCCGTGTACAAAAAGGGTTCGCCGCACGAAAAACCAAGCAGGAGGTGTTCCCGCCGGGAGCGGGTTCCGACAGAACTGCAAAACGAGGAGAGTCGATCATGGATTACAAGAACATCCTTTATGAGTAGGAAGATCACATTGTGACCATCACCCTGAACCGCCCTGAGGTCCATAACTGCATCAACAATGAGACCAATCTGGAACTGCAGAAAGCCTGGAAAACGTTCCGCGACGACGAGGACGCCTTTGTGGCCATCTTCACCGGCGCAGGCGAAAAGACCTTCTCCGCCGGATGGGATCTCAACGACGCCGCAGCACTCACCAGCATGGGAACCTACGATCAGTTCCGAACCGCTGTTCACAACAGTGAGGGCTACTGTGGCTATACCAAGCGGGCCGACATCTTCAAGCCGATCATCGCTGCCGTAAACGGGTACGCCTTTGCCGCCGGGCTGGAGTCTTGCCTCTTGGCCGATATACGAATCGCTTCGGAAAACGCCGAGTTCGGGGCTACGGAAAGACGGTGGAACATCGTTGCCGGCGACGGGCTCTGTGTTCGCCTTCCGCTCGTGGTGGGCTACGCCTATGCGATGGAATTGATCATAACGGGCAAGCGTATCGATGCTCAGGAGGCCTACCGGATCGGATTGGTGAACGAAGTGGTGCCGCAGGAAAATTTGATGGACCGTGCCCGGGAACTGGCCAGGTCCATCTGCGAACTGCCCCAAGGTTCCATTCGCGTGGACAAAGAGACCGTTGTCCGTGGGATCGGACGTACGATTGAGGAGAGGATCTTCATCGAAAGCGAAGGCATCCTCAGCATGTTCCTGCGAGGGGACAAACATACCGAGGGGGCGAGTGCATTTGTGACCAAACGTAAGCCCGACTGGAAAGGCCATGGCCTCTGAACAAGCTTTGTGAACAAAACCGGAAAACCTTTGCCAAAGCATTGGATTTGGGGAGATGAAAGCAATAACACGAGTTGCTGTTATTGGCTCAGGCATCATGGGAGCCGGGATCGCTCAGGTTTGTGCCCAGAACGGGTTCAAGGTCATTCTTAACGATCCGGACGATAAGGCCCTTGCCCGGGGGATGGAAACGATTCGTGCCGGTCTGAGAGCCTTTGTTAACAAAGGGGAAATCAGCCAGGAATGTGCTGAGCGGGCACAGCAGGCAATAAGACCCGTGAAGGATGTGGATGCGGCACTTGTCGAAGTGGACCTGGTGATCGAGGCGATTCCGGAGAGAGTCGAGCTAAAGAAGAGGTTCTTTACCGACATCGATGGAAAGGCACCCTCAGAAGCCATCTTTGCCAGCAATACATCTTCCATCAGCATCACGGAACTGGCTTCTGTAACCCAGCGGGCCGACAAGTTTGTGGGTACGCATTTCTTTAACCCGGTGCCCGTTATGCAAGGCGTTGAGGTCATAAAGGGGGGGCAGACCTCTGAGGATACCCTGACGGTGATGTTGGACTTTCTGAGGGCAATAGGAAAGGAGCCTTTGATCGTCAAGGATTCCCCGGGCTTCATGGTTAACCGTCTCTTGCCGCTGCTTGTCAACGAAAGCTTCTATCTTCTCTGGGAAGGGATTGCCTCAGCCGAGGACATCGACAAGGCTTGCACCCTGATGCTTAAACATCCCATCGGTCCGCTGGCTCTGGCCGATTTCGCCGGCTTGGACACCCTCCTTTCCGTGCTGGAATATCTGCACCAGGAAAAGGGGGAGAAGTATCGGCCTTGCCCCTTGTTGAAAGAGTTGGTCCATGCGGGTCACTACGGTCGTAAAACAGGGAAAGGAGTCTACGATTATAGAATCAACCAAGAGGAGTAACAGGAATGAAGTACGAAACCATTCTTTATGAGAAAAAGGACAGGATCGCCACGATAACCCTGAACCGGCCCGAGAAGTTCAACACCATTAAACCGCCCATGCCGGAAGAACTGGAAAAGGCCCTGGAAGAGGCCAACTTTGACCCGGAAGTGCACGTTGTCATTTTGAAGGGTGCGGGGAAGGCTTTTTGTGCAGGTTTTGACTTCTCCGGTGATTTGGAACACTTCGCTGACTGGGGCGGTCAGGCGGGAAGCGAGGCCTGGGATCCGGGGAAAGACATGATGATGGTGACCAACCCCTTCAAGGCTCCTGTTCCCAAGTTCATGAGCATCTGGCGAAGCCCCAAGCCCGTGGTCGCGCGGGTGCATGGCTGGTGCGTGGGGGGAGGCTCTGATTTGGCCCTTTTGTCCGACGTGATTATTGCGTCCGAAGACGCCCGGTTTGGAACGCCTTATTCCAGGGTCTGGGGGGTTTATCTGACAGGCATGTGGAGCTACCGGTTGGGGCTCGCAAAGACAAAGCTGCTCGCGCTCACAGGAGATTCCATAAGCGGAAAAGAAGCCGAAGAAATAGGCCTCATCAACAAGGCGGTCCCGGTTGAAAGGCTTGAAGAAGAGGTGCAGTACTGGGCGAATCGGATGGCCCAGTGTCCCACAAC
>CAZSUQ010000136.1:0-1539 GCA_964609935.1 uncultured Thermodesulfobacteriota bacterium
GCATGGATCTGGTTCAGGCCACAGGGCTCGTAGCGTGAAGGCATCAGGAGAAAATCACACCCTGCATGGATTCGATGAGCCAGGGGGATATCGAATCCGCAGCGAACAGAAAAATGATCCGGAAATCGTGTTGTGAGGCTCTCACAATCAGCGATATATCGATCTTCCCCATCACCGAGTATCACACATCGAAGCCCCAGGTTCACCATTTCTTCAGATGCCGCCATAACGAGGTCCAACCCTTTTTGATACGTCAGCCTCGAGATCATGCCGAACAGTGGCGCATCCGACGCTTCCATTGAGATGCCCATCTCCCGGAGCAGGGTTCGTTTGCAGGCCCTTTTCCCCTCCATGTCCTCCTTGCTGTAGCGAGCCGGAAGGTTGGGGTCTGTCTCAGGGTTCCACTCGTTGTAATCCACACCGTTCAGGATCCCGGACAGGTCTTCCTGACGCAGGGACAGGATGCTCTCAAGTCCGCACCCGTATTCACTGGTGAGGATCTCCTTGCAATAGGTGGGGCTGACGGTGTTCAGGAGGTGTGAAGAGGCAATCCCTGCCTTCAGGAAGCTCATCTTTCCCCAGAACTCCATACCGTCCATGGTGAAAAAGGACCCGGGCAGACCGGTGAGTTCGTAACGATCCGCAGGGAACTCGCCTTGATAGGCAAGGTTGTGAATGGTGAGGAGGGATCGCGAACGTTCAAATGGGGGCGTTTCCCCGTAAATGTACCGCAGATAGGCGGGAACGAGCGCAGCCTGCCAGTCATGACAGTGAAACACGTCGGGGACGAACGGAAGGGACCGGCAGAGGGAGAACACGGCCCGTGCAAAGTAGATGAACCGCAGATCGTTGTCATCGTAGTCGTCGTAGAGTTGCGAACGGTCATAAAACTCGTCCTGTTTGAGCAAATAGCAAGGGAGCCCTTCTTCCAGGGGTGTCGTGTAGACATCCACGGAAAAAGATTCGTCGAAGCCGTCCACCGGGATATTTTCAAGGATGCGTTCACAGGGGATCCCTGACGCGTGTACGGCCCTGTAATAAGGGAGCACGACCCGCACGTCGTACCCCATCTTCTTCAGGTGATGAGGAAGGGTGCCGGTCACGTCGGCCAGCCCTCCGGTTTTCGCGATGGGTACGACTTCAGAGGCAACAAAAAGGACCTTGACGGGTCCTGGTTCGGCGTTCTTCATTCAGACGATTCCCTTTTAAGATGGAGGAAGAACTCTCGATTCCCCTTGGGTCCCTTTAAAACCGATTCCTCCGTGCCGCGCAGATGAAATCCCTCGGATCTCACAAAGGACTGCATGTTCTCGAGCACCGCCTGGATCTTGTCCGGGTCCCTCACAACGCCTCCTTTTCCAACCTCCCCCTTGCCCACCTCGAACTGCGGCTTGACCAGGCACAGCAATTCCGCCGCAGGCGCCAGGAAGGGCATGATACACGGAATCACCTTCATCAAGGAGATGAAGGAGACGTCCACCACGGCCAGATCCACTTCATCGGATATCTGCTCGGGCTTCAAGTGGCGAATATTGGTCT
>CAZSUQ010000136.1:1549-10020 GCA_964609935.1 uncultured Thermodesulfobacteriota bacterium
GAAGAACCACCCTGGGATCCTGACGCAGGGACCAGGCGAACTGCCCGTAGCCCACATCCACAGCGTACACCTTTTGAGCCCCGTGCAGGAGCAGGCAGTGGGTAAATCCACCGGTGGAGGCCCCCACATCCAGGGCGATTCTCCCGTCCGGTTCCACCGGAAAGGCCTGTAGGGCCCCTTCGAGCTTGACGCCCCCACGGCTCACATAGGGATGTTCCGGCTGGCTGAGGGTCACGGGTGAACGGGGATGGACCAAGGTACCCGGTTTTTCCACCCGCTTGCCGTCCACGTCCACCCGCCCGGCAAGAATGAGGGCTTTTGCACGTTCCCTCGTTTTTGCAAGACGCGAGAGAACGAGCAGCTTGTCGAGTCTCACCTTGTCTTGCGGCATGACCCGCCTATTCCTGGAAGAGTTCCGGATCTTCTCGCTTTGCCTCCACACCGCCCTGTTCGTTCCTCACGAGGGTTTCGATCCGTTTCTCTGCTTGATCGAGCCGATCGGCACATACACGGGTGAGACGCACCCCTTCCTCGAAGATCTGGAGCGACTCCTCCAGGGGGAGGTCGCCTCCTTCGAGGCGGGTCACGATCCCTTCAAGCTTTTTCATAGCCTCTTCAAAGGATTCTTCTTTGGTGCTCGCCTTCTTCTTCTGTCCTTTTGTCATGAAACATCCTCCGGCTACATCCGGGTCTACTCTTCATGTACGTGGGGATCCATGGAAAAGAACTCGGTACGCCGGATCAGTGCCACCGGATCCACCCGTTCTCCGCCGAGGCGGACTCCCCAGTGAAGGTGCGGGCCTGTGGCTCTCCCGGTCATCCCGACCCATCCGATGACCTCTCCCTTTTGAACGATCTCGTCCGTTTTGACCTTGATGCCGGAGAGGTGAAAATACATGGTGTAGAGCCCCTGTCCATGGTCGAGGAAGACCGAATTGCCACTGAAAAAGAAATCCCCCACAAGGGCGACCCGTCCCTTGTTGGATGCCAGGACCGGCGTCTTTTCCGGTGCCTTGAAGTCCATCCCCGTGTGAAAGTTCCTTGGCTCGTTGTTGATCCATCTGCGAAGCCCGAAAGGGCTTCCGGGCTTCCCCTCCACAGGGATGAGAAAGGCTCCTTCCCACAATCTCTCTCCGGTGGCCTTCGGCCAGAGGCTTGAAATGGAGCGCTGATCCTTCCTTACCCGTTCCAGGCTCTCCTTGCTCAGGTTGACCATGGAGTCCGGGAGTGTCAGGCGTTCTTCCTTAAAGTTGCCGGGATGGACTACCATCTCAACGATTTGGACGGCTCCCTTGGGATGCGAGGCGGATTCGATCGTGATCTTCACCTCGTAATTCCCAGGTTCCCTGCTTGCATCCACCCCGAGGATTGCATGAAGGGCGCCCGCCTGCTCAGGGTTGGGGAAAAAGAGGATGGGCTTGGAGCGGAAGCTTCCTTCCCTGAGCCGCACACCTTCCGGGAGAGCCAGGGAAAGGAGGACAACGTCTCCCTGCTTCGGGTTTTCAGGGATCCAGGAGATGCGTGCAGCCAAGCTTGTCTTTCCCTCTTCCGCCGGAAAAGCGACTGTGCACAAACTACAACAGAAAAGAGAAAGAAGGAACCCTAAAAGGATAACCGGCCGACTGCCGGAGGGTCCACAGGAATGCATTCTCATCGTATGAGTACCTCCCAATCCAGGGCTCGATCGTGACAACAAAAGGTCTTTTCAAGGGCTCTCCGAATCGTCCTTGACGGGTCGGGTGTTAACCGTTTTCACTGTACACTCGAGCTCCCCCTCCGCAAGGAGGACGCTCACCGTTTCACCCGTGCTCGTGTCCGCGGCTCGGCGCAGGATTTCTCCGGTGGAGAGAATCCTGGTGATGCTGTACCCCCTGCCCAGAACCTTGAGAGGGCTGAGCGACTCCAGGCGGCCTCCCATCTCCTTCCACTTCTGCCTTTTCATCCCCGTCCCATGGGTGACCAGACGAAACAGGTCCCGGGACAGGGCATCCCTTCTTTCCTGGAGGTTCTCGATCCGCTTCAGAGGGCTCATCTGTTGGAGCACCCAGGTCAGCCCATCCACGCGGACATGGAGCTGCTGAACCTGGCGAAGCATGGCCCCGCGCAACCGTTCTGCCAGTTCATCTGTACGAACGAAGCCCTCCTGCACCCTCTTCCCCGGATGCGTCATCCTCCTGGCCAGGTAGTCAAGCCGTTCCCGTTTTTGCTCCAGATCCTTTCCGGCTGCAGCAAGGAGCCTCTCCTTCAGGTCTTCGTGTGCCTGGACGAGCAATCGTTTGTCCGGAACCACGATCTCCGCCGCCGCACTGGGCGTCGGGGCTCTCACGTCCGCTGTAAAATCCGCAATGGTAAAATCGATTTCATGGCCCACGGCAGAGACAACGGGTATCGCAGAGGCGGAGACGGCACGGACAACCTCTTCCTCGTTGAAGGCCCAGAGATCCTCCAGCGAGCCGCCGCCCCTGGCAAGGATGATGAGCTCCGCGCGACCATCCAGGTTGAGCATCTCCAGGGCATCCACGATCTCCCCCTTGGCTTCGGGTCCCTGCACGCGGACGGGGCAGAAGCGGACACGCACACCCGGGGCGCGTCTCCACAAGACCTTGAGGATGTCCTTGATGGCCGCTCCCGTGGGAGACGTCACCAGCCCGATCTCCCTGGGCAGGAACGGAAGGGGCTTTTTCCGTTCCGGATCGAACAGCCCCTCGCCTTCCAACTTCTTTTTCAGGGCCTCGAAGGCGAGTTGCAGGGCACCGTGCCCCCGGGGCTCCATCCACTCTGCAACGAGCTGAACCTCTCCCCTGGGGGGGTACACCGAGAGGTTGGCCCTCATGGTCACCTGCATCCCGTCATCCGGGAGAAAGGGGAGTGCCTGGTTGCGCGATCGGAACATGACCACGCGAATCTGGCTGTTTTCGTCCTTGAGGGTGAAGTAGAAGTGGCCGGAGGTGGGGACGCGAAAGTTGGAGATCTCCCCCTCCACCCAGACAGAGGGAAAGTTCGTTTCCAGGGTGTCTTTCATCTCCCGGGTGAGCCTGGATACGGTATAGACCTCTTCGGCAAGCCGAGGGAAGGTCTCCAATGACGGTTCTCCTTGCCGGACTTTCTCGCTGATTCCTGGGGGGAACGTGCAAAATGAGCGAGGGTTTTTCGATGATTACCGGGCCGGTGATTCCATGGCTATGGATGAGGTATTGTTCCCGATCTGTTTGAAAATGTCCCAGCTCTTCAATAAATCCAAGGCGCGCTGGAGCTGGTTGTCGTCCTCCTGGTCCTTCCCGGACCCTGGGCCACCCGCCCCTGCGTCCGAATCGCTCCCTTGATCGTCTCGTTCCTTTTCGCCCATTTCGAGATGACGTTTGAGATCTTTTTCCCTGAGGAAACGAATCGGCTTTCCGTTCTTTTCCGGGATCACATTCGAGACGGTGATATCGGGTTCGATACCCTCTGCCTGAATCACACGACCTGACGGCGTGAAATACTGCGCCGTGGTGAGCTTGAGCCCGGAGCCGTCATCCAGCGGAATGATGGTTTGCACAGACCCTTTGCCAAAGGTCTGGGTTCCCAGGATCACGGCGCGCTGATGATCCTGAAGGGCACCGGCCACGATTTCCGAGGCGCTGGCACTTCCGCCGTTCACCAGGACAATGATCGGGAAGTCGTGCTGCTCCTTCTGTGGATGCGCATAGAACTCCATCTTTTGCGATTTTACCCTGCCGTCCGTATAGACGATCTTCCCTGACTCGAGGAATTCGTCCGCCACGGAGACGGCCTGGTCCAGAAGCCCGCCCGGGTTGTTTCTCATGTCCAGAATGAGCCCTTTCAATTCACCCTGACAGATTTCCTTCAGTTCCTTCATGGCCTTTCTCAGGTCACGATCCGTGTCTTCCTGGAACTGCGTAAGCCTTACATATCCGAATTCGTCATCGAGCAGTTTCGACTTCACGCTCTTGATCCGGATCACGGCCCGTGTAAGCGTTACGTCCATGGGCTCGTCCAGCCCTTCCCGAACGATGGTGATGGTGATCTTTGTCCCTTTCTTTCCCCGCATCTTCTTCACGGCTTCGAAGAGGGTCATATCCTTTGTGGGATCGTCGTTGATCTTGATGATTCGATCTTCAGCCTTGAGGCCCGCCTTGAACGCCGGGGTGTCCTCAATCGGGGAGACGATGGTCAAAATCCTGTCCCGAATGGTGATCTCGATTCCCAGTCCACCGAAATGTCCCTTGGTTTCCACCTGCAACTCCTTGTAAATGTCCGGAGGTAAAAAGGTGGAATGCGGATCAAGGGTCTCCAGCATGCCTTTGATGGCGCCGTAGATCAGGTCGTCACTTTCAACCTCCTCTACGTAGTTTTCTTTGAGTCTCTTCAGAACATCCGTAAAGATCTGCAATTTTTCATAGGTCTGGTCCTGGACGGCTCGAACCTCGATGTTGTCCTTCAAGCCGACCGTACCGACGACAAAAAACAGACTGAACAGGATGATCCACGGAACCTTGTTTTGCGGGGCCTTCAAGATCTTTCCTCCCTGATTGCTGCTCCTTTTTCCCGGAGATGGCCGCTGATTTACGCCTCGGGCTTACTCCATCAAGGGATTGTGTCCGCTACGGCATGATTTACCTTTAATCGGCGTTTTTCCAGCTTTGCTTTATCATAACGATTTTTGTCGAAATCTTCCATAGGTTACGATTCGTTTTGCCTGCAAGGATTCCTCCTGCCCATACCCTTCATAACGCTATTTCAACGTGTTTTTTGGCTCCTCTTCTTGGATGCGTGTTTTCCTCCACGGATCCATTTCAAGGGATCGTAGTGCACCCCTTTGTGCAAAATCTCGAAATGAACCAGGCAACCCTCCATGGAGCCCGTATCCCCTGCGTATCCGATAATCTCGCCCTGTTCCACCCGTTCGTTGACCCTCTTGGTCAGTCGGTTCAGATGAGCCGATATGGTGTAGTATTTCCCGCCGTGATGGACGATGATCAATTTCCCGTAGCCCTGGAACCAATCGGCATAAACAACCTCGCCTCCATGCACGCAACGGACGGGCTCCCCGGCGCGGGTCCGTATATCGATTCCTCGATTCATGACGGTGGTATTATGCAAGGGATCAAAGGTGGGTCCGTATCCCCTGTACAGGTCCCCGTCCACGGGCCAGGGCAACCCCCCCTTCCTGGACCTCAAGGACCCGGAGACGGGAACGGTGGACTGGGTCTTTGCTTCCTCCCTTTTCTTCTGCTCCCTCTCGAGCAGTCGCACCAGTGCCCTTTCCCGGTCCTTCAGTTCCTGAATCAACTGCTTGTGAATCTTTTCGTCCTGCCCTAACCGAAACAGGAGCGTGTCCTTTTCTCTTCTCTTCTCCTTCTGTTCCTCCATCCGTAGCTTTACGGTGGCCTTCATCTCGACTTCCTCGTCCCTCCTCTTCTTCATCTCGACTTCCTTCCCTTCCTTTGTCTTAACGAAATCGTGGAAGGATTGAAGGCGCTCCCAATCCGAGCTAAGGATCCGTTTCATTGCGTTCATGTGGCGCAGCTTGTCCGGAAGGGGGTGATCGGAAAAAAGAACAGGGAGGACGCCGGCTCGACCAAGCCTGTAATAGGCATTCATTCGCCGAGCATTGACGGACTCCTGTTTCTGTATCTGTTGGTCCATGGAGAGGATTTCCTTTTTCAAACCCTTCAGTTCGTGCGTGAGGGTCCTGACCTGATCCCGGGCCTGGTTATACTGTTTTTCAGACTTGGCAATCCGTCGGTCCATGGTCTCAAGGGCTCCAAAAATGGTCTCCTTCCTCTTCTTGATCCTCTTGACGATCTGTTCCTCTTTTTGAATCTTCTCCTTGACCTCCCGTAGCCTCTTTTCGGGTTTCGCCGCCAGGGAATCATCCACACCCTGAATGCCTGTCAGGTTGAAGAGCAGGCATGCAAACAAAGCGGTTAGGATTCGAGATCGGGCATTCATGACTCGGTAGAAAACCTCGTAAAAGACACGAAACAGCTCAGGATTCCGATAAAAACGCCAAGCAGGATCAGGGCGAACATGGCCCATGCCGACAGAAAGTGAAACTGTATCCATCCGGCAAACATGTTCCAGGAACTCTCCAGGCTGAATCGAAAGATGAGGTAGAGGATCCAGAGCAGGAAGAGCGCAAAGACGGCTCCGCCCGTTCCCTGAAGCAGCGCCTCCAGAAAAAAGGGAAATCTCACATAGGCTTCGGTTGCACCCACAAGCCTTTGGATCTCGATTTCCTCCTTCCGCGAATAAAAGCTCAGCGTCAATGCGCTGGAAATGACGATCACGGTGGCAACCAGCAGAAGCAGGGCCACAGCAACCCCCAGCCACCGGAGGATCCGGACAAAGGCAAAAAACCGCTCGATCCAGTTCCCCCCATACTCCACCTCATCAACGCCCTTCAGGGACTCGAACTCCGAGGCCAAACCTCGGATGGACTGAAGGTTCCGGTGTTCCCGTTTCAGCTGGACCTGAAAGGATGCAGGCAGGGGGTTTTCCTTGATCCCCTTGAGAACCCGGGACGATTCCCCCAGGGAATCCTTCAACGACTGGAGTGCCTCTTCCGGAGAACAGTACCGGACGGATTTAACCTGATCCCTCTCGGATATCCCGGTTTCCAGGACTCCACGCACCTTGTCCGACACATCCTTTCCCAGGTAGAGGGTCACCTGAAGGTGCTCTCCCAGCCGCTTTTGCATGGATTGAAAATTGCTCAGCAGCAGCATGTAGGAGGCGAACAGGAGCAGAGTAAAACTGACCGCGGACAGACTGAGGAGGAGCGAGGGGACGTGTGCCCGAATGTTCTGCTGCGTGGTTTTCAGCTGGTAGAGAATCTTGTATCGAAACATTGGGGTTCCGGATCCGGCCTGTCTGGGAAGTCGGTTCAATCTTCAGGAGCCTCCACAACCGAACCATTGAGGAGATTGATTCTTTTCTGGCCACAATACTCCACAAGCTCCTCACTGTGCGTAGCCACAAGCAGCGTGGTGCCCTGTTCGTGGATTGCAAGGAACTGGTCCATGATTTCCCTGCTCAGGTAGGGGTCCAGGTTTCCGGTAGGCTCGTCTGCGAGCAGGATCAGGGGATTGTTGGCCAGGGCCCTTGCAATGGCCACACGCTGCTGTTCCCCGCCTGAGAGCTGAAGCGGCTTCTTGTCGCGTTTCTCCGCCAGGCCCACGGATCGGAGTGCCTGGTAGGCTTTGGTTCGAATCTCCTTTGGCTGCATCCCCTGGATCTGAAGGGCAAGGGCCACGTTTTCGAGAGCGGTGAAGTTGTTCAGGAGCTTGAAATCCTGGAAGACAAACCCGGTGATCCTTCTCAACCGTGTCATCTCGGGGCGGGGAATCCTTGTGATGTTCCTGCCGTTAACGAGCAGTTGTCCGTTCGTGGCCCTTTCCATGCCGAACAGGATCTTGAGCAAGGTGGATTTCCCGGCACCGGAGGCACCGGTGATGAACACAAATTCCCCCTTGTTCACCTTGAGCGACACATCCTTCAGTCCGACGGAACCGCCCCGGTATATCTTTGTGACTTGGAAGAGCTGGATCATTTTTTAATTAATTTAAATACAGGTAGTTAGAGAATAAATATAAGATATAACTTTAATTTTATCAAGCATCTTCTTCTTTTTTGTTGATGTTGGTGAGGAGGAGCAATCCCTTGAGCGTAAGGAAGGGGTCCACCTCCTGGATGGTCCTGGATTCCGGGGCAATCCGCTCAGCCATTCCCCCAGTGGCCATCACCGCGATATCACCGCCCATCTCCTCCTTGATCCTTGAAACCATCCCGTCAACCATGCTCACATACCCAAAAAGGAGTCCGGATTGCATGCTGTGGACCGTGTTCTTGCCGATAACGGTCTTTGGTCGCGAGAGCTCCACGCGCGGAAGCTTGGACGCCATCTGAAAGAGCGCCTCTGACGAGATGCTGATCCCAGGGATGATCACGCCGCCGATGTACTCGCCCTTGGCAGATATGCAATCAAAGGTGGTGGCTGTTCCAAAGTCCACGATCACGCACGCCTTTTGATACCGCTGGTAGGCTGCCACCGCGTTCACGATCCGGTCAGCCCCCACCTCTTTTGGATTGTCCATCAGGATGGGCATGCCGGTCTTGACCCCGGGGCCGATGACAAAGGGATCGATATGCAGGTACTTCTTTGAAAATTCTTCAAACGTAAGTGTCAGCGAGGGCACCACACAGGAGATGGCCACCGCCTCGAACTCTTCCAGTGACACATGGGTGGCGTCAAAAAGGTTCTTGATCAGCACACCGTACTCATCCGCTGTCTTGGTCTTGTCCGTGCTGATCCTCCAGTCCTTTACGAGATGCTCGCCCTTGAAAATACCCAAGACGGTTTGCGTGTTTCCGATATCGGCAACGAATAGCATGGCGGGTCACCTCGTTTGCTTCTTTTTTGCTCTTTTCTCCATGGAGGACAACAATCTTACCTGCGCTGTTTTTTC